>CAYLIT010000068.1:4262-8635 GCA_964383835.1 uncultured Eubacteriales bacterium | reverse complement strand
GGTTCAAGGACGACGCTAAGGAGGTTCTTGAGAACTTTGAGTGCGGTATGACCATCGAAAACTATAACGATATCAAAGAGGGCGACGTGATCGAAGCCTTCGAAATGCAGGAGATCAAGGAATAATGGGTCATCGTATCGAACGTGTGAACGAGGAGATCCGCAAGGAGCTGGCCCGGATCCTTCCTACCGTGAAGGATCCCCGGGTCCCCTCGCTCATTTCTATAACGGCGGTGGAGACCACCGGCGATTTAAAAGAATGTAAGGTCTTTGTTTCGGCCCTGATGGGGGACGAGACAGAGATGCTCCGGGGCTTAAAGTCCTCGGGCAACTATATCCGGGGAGCCCTGGCGCGCAATCTGAAGCTGCGCTATACCCCCGAGCTGAGCTTCCATGCAGACCCTTCCATTAAGTACGGTATGCATATCAATCAGAAGCTTCACGAGCTGGGGCTTGACGGCACCGGCGAGGAACAAGAAGATGAGCAGGAATAATTCTCTCGTCGAAATAGCAGAGTTTTTAAAGGGTCAGCAAACGTTGACCCTGCTTTGCCATGCCCGGCCGGATGGCGATACCTTGGGCTGTGCCTTCGGCTTGAAGGCGGTTTTGGAGGCCCTTGGCAAAACGGTCAAGGTCCTCTGCGCCGACCCGGTCTCTCCCCGTTACCGCTTTTTGAGCGGCGGAAAAGAGGATCTGACCGGGGAGCCGGAAGGGGCGATCGTATGCGTGGACGTGGCATCTCCCGAAATGGCGGGCGCGTATAAGGAATTGGCCCTTAAAGCCGATGCGGTCATCGACCATCACGCCACCAACGAGGGCTACGGAAAGCTGAACTTTATCGATGGCTCGGCCGCGGCGGCGGGCGAGATCCTTTTGGACCTCGCAAAACTGCTGGGCGCCCTGTCCAAAGAGGCGGCAGTGTATTTTTACACCGCCATTTCCACCGATACCGGCTGCTTTAAATACGGCAATACCACCGCCCGCACCCACCGTGCGGCGGCAGAATTGGCGGAATGCGGCATTGATATGGCCGGCTTGAACAAATGGCTGTTCCAGACCAAGCGCAAGGCGGAATTCGAGCTGAACCGCCTGGCTATGGAGCAGATCCGGTACTTTGAAGAGGGCAGGATCGTTACCATGCGGATCACCCGGGAGATGCTGGAACGCTCCGGTGCCGGGGCGGACGAGCTGGAGGTCATCTCCGCTCTGCCCATCCAGATCGAAGGCGCGATGGCGGCGGCTACCTTTAAAGAACTGCCCGACGGGAGCCACAAGGTCTCTTTGCGGACGGACGGCTCCATCCACGGCGGTGAGGTCTGCGGCCTGTTTGGGGGCGGTGGGCATCGCCAGGCCTCCGGCTGTACCATGACCGGGGAGTATGCCGTAATGGAAAAACAAATGGTGGAGGCCTTGAAACAGGCGTTGGAGACCGTATGAACGGATTGTTTTTAGTTGATAAACCTGAAAATATGACCTCCTTTGGGGTGGTGGCACGGTTGCGCAGACTGACGGGAGAGAAGTGCGGCCACAGCGGCACGCTGGATCCCTTGGCCACCGGGCTTTTACCGGTGATGGTGGGCAAGTCCACCAAGCTTTGCGAGCTGTTTACCGCCGGGCGCAAGGGGTATATCGGAACCCTGCGGTTCGGCCTTTGTACCGATACCGGGGATATCTCCGGGCAGGTGCTGGGGGAGCAGGAGGGGATGCCCTCGGAAGAGGAATTGCGGGCGCTGTTACCCCGATTTACCGGCTCCATCGAGCAACGCCCTCCTGCCTATTCCGCCATCAAGGTGCAAGGCGTTCCTCTTTACAGGTTGGCCCGCGCCGGCAAGGAGGTGGAAATTCCCACCCGCATCGTTGAGATCGATCGGCTGGAGCTGATCTCCTATGATGCCGAAGCGAAAGAGGCAGTCTTGGAGGTGGATTGCTCCAAGGGTACTTATATCCGCAGTCTGTTTATGGATATTGCGGAGGCAGCGGGGTGCCTGGGCACCATGTCCGCCCTCAGACGGACAAGATCCGGCCGCTTTTCCCTGGAGGATGCCATTCCTCTGGAAACCTTGATGGAAAAGCTGGAGCAGGGAAATACCGAGGATCTGATCACCCCTGCCGAGGCGTTGGACTTTTTGCCTCGGTTTGAGCCCCAGGATTTTTTTGCAACCTTAATGAGAAACGGCTGTGAGATCGCCGTAAAGAAGATGAAAAATGCCCCGGAGGGTCTTTGCACCGTTTATAAGCACGAGGAACTGATCGGCCTGGGGCAACGAATTGAAAAGGACGGAGAGACCTTATTTAAGGTCGTAACGCATTTATGGGAGTAAAACGTGTCATCGCCATCGGCGATTTTGATGGGGTCCACCTGGGTCACCGGGAGATCCTCACTCAACTGAATATATGGGCGCAGTCCCTGGATGCCGAAGCGTTGGTGCTTTCCTTTGATGCAAACACCAAGGGGCGTATGCTGATCTCCGAGGATAACGTAAAGGATTTTTACTTTCGTCAGTATGGGGTTCCCCATTGGCGCACCCTTTCCTTCGAGGAGTGGAAAAACGTCACCGCTGAGGAATTCACCGAGCAGTTTTTGAAAAAAGAGCTGAACGCGGTGGGGCTCGTCTGCGGCAAGGACTTCCGTTTCGGCAAGGATCGGGCGGGGAATGAGTTTACCCTCATCAGCCGCGGCATCGCCGTCAAAAAGCTGGATCACGTCACTGCAGAAGACGTTCGCATCAGTTCTACGGTCATTCGGGGATACCTGGAGGCCGGGGATCTGGAGCGGGCAGAACAGCGGCTGGGGCATCCCTTTTGCCTGATGGGGAAGGTATGCCACGGCAAAGGTCTGGCCCGGCAGTTCGGGCTGCCTACCGTCAACCTGGAGGTCTCGGATCGCCAGCTGTTGCCTCCCCGCGGCGTTTACGCCGCCTGGGTAGAGGCGAACGGCGTCCGTTACCCTGCGGCGGCCAACATCGGCGTGCGTCCCACCGTGGAAAGCGAAGGGCGGCTGAATTTAGAAGCGCATCTTTTGGGAGAGGTTCCCGATCTTTACGGTCGAGAGATCCGGGTGGAGCTGCGTTCCTACCTGCGCCGTGAAATGAAATTTGAAAACGAACAAGCGTTATTTTTGCAGATCCAAAAGGATGGGGAACAGAGTAAAGCAAGATTGGAGATGCTGAAATGAAGAGAAGATGGATGGCGCTCCTGCTGACCGGCGTGATGCTCTGCAGTCTGGGTGGCTGTAAGCAGGCACAGGTGCAAAAGGCCAAAGAAGAAAGCGGCGGCACCGGCTACGGTGTTTCTGATAAAAGCGTGCTGACGGTGCAGGATCTTTATTTTCTGCGACCGGGCACCAATCGCAGCAACGTAAACAAGCAGCTGGGCAGCTCCCTTTCCTATGCCCTGGAGGAGAGCAACAACGATACCTACCGTCTGACCGATGGGGAAACCTTGGTGCTGACCTATAATGAGAACGATAAGATCGTTACGGCGGTCTTTACCGATACCGCCGGCAAGAAGCAGGACTTTTTTGCGTACCTGAACGAGCTGGGGATCATCAGCAATTATCAGGCTGAAAGCGGTACCGTGACTGAGCCGGAGACGGATCCGGAGTCCCAACCCGATACCCAACCGGAACCGGATCAGTCCACGGGGACGACGGAGGAGCAACCTGCGGTCAACACCGACGGCGGATATTTTTCCTCCAAGCGGTATACCTACGAGATGGCGGAGCAGATCCTTAAATTAGAGGTGGAGAGGGAGACGGTGGTGTCTGCCTTCGGCAAGCCCAACAGCTTCAGCTCCGTTACCTTTGCTAAGGATAGCTACTTGATCGACGTTTACACCATGGAGGATGGCGGCGTTCTTTACCTGGATTACGGCTATAACCGCACCAATTTGAGAGCGGCGCGGCTGGTCAAGGGAACCACCGCCACCGATTATCTGGGCACCTGGGGTCAGGAGGAAAAGCCGGAGGGCTATATCCGCTTTACCCGTAATCAGTCGGTATTTAATACCTTGAAGAAAAATGCAAAGCCTTCGGAGATCTACCGTCGGTTCGGCGCGCCGGATTGGTTGGAGGGTAGTGCCACCCGCTATCGGGACGCCTATATGCTGCTGGGCGGCGACGTGTTCTATCTGGACTTCGGCCCCAACCACGCAGGCCTGACGGCGGTGGTCTTGCAGAGATCCGACGGCTCGGTGGTCAATTATACGCTGAAATAATATCAAAAGAGATCGCCCGCGCGGCCAAAAACGAACCGCCCGCGCGACCAAAAACGAACCGCCGCGCGACCAAAAACGAACCGCCCGCGCGACCAAAAACGAACCGCCGCGCGACCAAAAACGAACCGCCCGCGCGACCAAAAACGGATCGCCGCGCGA
>CAYLIT010000068.1:0-4162 GCA_964383835.1 uncultured Eubacteriales bacterium | reverse complement strand
CGCCGCGCGACCAAAAACGAACCGCCCGCGCGACCAAAAACGGATCGCCGCGCGACCAAAAACGGATCGCCGCGCGACCAAAAACGAACCGCCCGCGCGACCAAAAACGGATCGCCCGCGCGACCAAAAACGGATCGCCCGCGCGACCAAAAACGAACCGCCGCGCGACCAAAAACGAACCGCCGCGCGACCAAAAACGAACCGCCGCGTGACCAAAAACGGATCGCCGCGCGACCAAAAACGAACCGCCCGCGCGACCAAAAACGGATCGCCGCGCGAACCGAACGCCCCGGCTTTTAAGGGGCGAAGACCGCGGCTCACTATATTTTTAAAGTTATAATAGATGACCGTACTATATGCTGAAAAGTATGGTAAAAAGGGGTAAAAAATGAAAAAAATCTGGTGTTTTGCGATGGTTTTTGCGTTGTTTTTGACGCTGACCGGCTGCAAAAAAACAAAAGAAGATTTAAAATTTTACGTGGTGAACGCCGACGCAGTTTCGGTGGGAGTGGCCGACGACGTGGTGCTGAATATCGCCCGGCAGAAAGGGCGCGTGGCTTTTACCGGAGAGGATATTGCCGGCTGGCTGTGGGAGGAGCATCGGGTCCAGCTGGAAAACGTCACGGTGCTGGGCGGCAGTACCGACGGTGGCAGTCGCCTGTTCCAAGCAGAGGCCGGGGATTGCTTTGTTTTGGCCATTGGTGATCGGGTGATCTATACCGGCAGCTTTGCACCCGCCTCCGGCTCGGTGCGCGCTGTGCGCAACCCCTATATTCAGGATGGGGAGGAGGATACCTTCTATCTGCTTTGCGATCAGAAGTATGCGGAAGGGGAGGATCCCCGCACCGATTCTTATCTTTACGATTATCTGGCAGATCAGCAGCTGCTGGTTTCCGAAATTCAAAAAGCGTCGTGAGAGCGTGTTTTGAAACGGTTGAAAGAGCGACCGTTGGTCTCTGAGCATCAAAAATTGGCGTAAGATCATGTTCCATCGTTGAAGCGGTTGCCGGTTTCTGAGATCCAAAACAGTCAATAATATCATGTCGGCCTGCATAAAAAATCACGAGGTCTTTTATGCAGGTCGACGAATTTTTTTGATTTTTGAGGGCAGATGTGAGTTTTCTATTGACAGATGGGCGTTTTTTCTATAAAATAGTTAATTAGTTAACTAAATTGTTTTTTAAGAAGGAGTTGATTGATGATGGCACCCCCTCCCGGAGGATTTGGTGGACCCGGCGGTCCCGGTGGGATCGGCGGACGGCGAGGTCCTCACCGTGAACTGACAGAAGAAGAAAAAAGAAATGCTCCCAAGCTGACCTGGCCTCTGGTCAAACGGGTCCTTGCGTGGCTGAAGCCCTATGCCCTGCGACTGGGGCTGGTTTTGCTGTGCATTACGGCGGCGGGGATCCTGGGGGTCGTGCCCTCTCTGCTGACCGGGCAGATGATCGACGAGGGTCTTTACGGCGGCGACGTGCCGCTTCTGATCCGGCTGGCGATCCTCTCGCTGTTGGTGCTGATCGTCTCTAACGTCATCTCGGCGGGGGAGGTGTATCTCACCACCTGGATCGGTCAGCACGTGACCTTTGATATGCGGAACAAGATGTACGCCCATCTGCAGAAGATGGGGCATCGCTTCTTTACCTCCAATATGCAGGGCGACATCATCACCCGTATGACCGAGGATATCGGCGGGGTGCAGTCGGTGATCACCAGCACCTTTTTAAATCTGTTCAGTAATTGTGCCACGGTGGTAATTGTGCTGATCACCTTGTTTCAAAAGAATTGGATCTTGGCCATTTTGAGCATTTTATTGGTGCCGTTTTTGGTGCTTCCCACCCGACTGGTGGGCAAAAAGCGGTGGGAGATCGCCGATGCCACCCAGCGCCAGCGGGATAGATCCAACCAGATCCTCAACGAGACTCTTAGTGTGAGCGGCCAGTTGCTGGTAAAACTGTTTACCAACGAGCAACGGGAATACGATGCTTACGAAGAGATCAACCGTGAGACCATGCGCTTGCATATCAAGGAGCGGATGATGGGTCTTTGGTTCTGGCGCACCCTGAACGTACTGCGGGGGATCGTGCCGCTGCTGATCTACGTGGCGGCGGGCATCGTGATGTTCACCCTGGGGGACGGAGATCTCACTGTGGGTGACGTGACGGTCATCGTATCGTTGGTCAACCGACTGCATCAACCGGTGGATCAGCTTTTGAACGTTCACGTGGACGTCATTCGTTCCATGGCGCTGTTCAGCCGTATCTTTGAATATTTTGATCTGAAGCCGGACGTGGTGGATCCCGAAAACGGCTATCAGCCCGAAGAGGTTCGGGGCGATATCGCCTTTCAGGACGTGGCCTTTTCGTATACGGCCGAAAAGGAGCTCCTGCAGGAGATCAACTTTAAGGCGGATGCGGGTAAGACCATTGCCATCGTGGGGGCCAGCGGTAGCGGTAAATCTACCCTGGTCAATCTGATTCCCCGTCTTTATGACGTGCAGGGGGGCGGTGTGACGCTGGACGGCGTGGATCTGAGAGAATGGGATCTGACCACCCTGCGCCGTCAGGTGGCGGCGGTGACCCAGGAGACCTATCTCTTTAACGACACGGTACGCGCCAATCTGCTTTATGCCAAGCACGACGCCACCGACGAGGAGCTGGAACAGGCCTGTCGGGACGCCAACATTCACGACTTTATCATGACCCTGCCCAAGGGCTACGATACCGAGGTGGGCAACCGGGGCTTTAAGCTTTCCGGCGGTGAAAAGCAACGGCTTTCCATCGCCCGGGCGATTTTGAAAGATCCCAAGGTGCTGATTCTGGATGAGGCCACCTCTTCGCTGGATTCCATTTCGGAAAACCTGATCCAGGAGGCTATCGGTCCTCTGCTGAAGGGACGGACCTCCATCGTCATCGCCCATCGGCTGACCACCATCCTCTCTTCCGACGAGATCCTGGTGATGAAGGAGGGCCGCATCGTGGAGCGGGGCCGTCACGAGGATCTGGTAGAGCAGGAGGGCGTTTACCGCGAGCTTTACGAGACCCAATTCCGCTATGCGCTGGACGATTACGAAAAGCGCCGTCAGGCCGAGACGAACTGACTCTTTCTGCGGTCTGTGCCTTTTTTGAGAGTCTAAAAACAAAAAGGAGATGCTGGTACGCATCTCCTTTTTGATATGTAAGAAAGTGTTAATAGTCTTTCAACAGTCGGCGGATGTTACTGATCGTAAGCAAAAGATCCTCTTCGTTGAGCTTTTGCATCTCGCCGAGGGCAGTTTGAATCAGGGTGGGATATTCCGTCCCCTCGTCGAAGAATTGCTGGGGGGTCACGCCGAAATATTCGCAGATCGACAAAAATTCCGAAAGAGGAGGCAGGGCCTTCCCGGAGGAAATGTTGTACACATAGCTGCGGCTGTGACCTAAATCGTAACTCATGCGATATTCCGAAACACCCTTCTGAATTCGCAGTTGTGTGATACGGTCACGAATAAATTTCGTATCCATCTGTTATCACCTCACTTAATATATATTTTAATCAATTAAAGTGCGTGGATATGCAAATATGATACGCTGTTAAATTGCTAAATGCCACATAAATTCGTTAAGTGTCGAAAAAAACGAGATAATATGCGGAATTGAGAAATTGCTCGTAAAATCATGACAAAATATACAAAAATTTTCACAAAGATATCACAAGAATGTGGTAAAATTCAAAATGAAAACCTTTACAAAGTGGGACGTATTTTTTCTGCTTCCATTATAGTACTTTGTGAAGCGTTTTTGTGACAGGTAATTTTCAGCAAAATAAAAATCACGGTAAAGGAAGGGAAGAGGATGATGAATACCAAGGATTTTACAATTTTAGTGGCCGATGACGATCGCAGGATCCGGCAGATGCTGACCCTTTATTTAAAGGGGCACGGCTATCAGGTGTTGGAGGCAGAGGACGGGGATCAGACCCTGGACATTTTCTACGCCAATAGCAGTAAGATCGATCTGATCCTTTTGGATGTGATGATGCCCGGGCGGGACGGATTTGAGGTTTTGGAGGAGCTGCGGGCCACCTCGCTGATCCCGGTGATCATGGTGACTGCCAAGGATCAGGAATACGATCAGCTGAAGGGATTCCGGTGCGGCGCGGACGATTATATCAGCAAGCCCTTTTC
>CAYLIT010000067.1:0-8962 GCA_964383835.1 uncultured Eubacteriales bacterium | reverse complement strand
GACCGAGCGGAATTACAGCAACCGCACCGTGGCCTTTATTGAGAACGGCAGCTGGGCGCCTACCGCCACCAAGGTGATGCGTGGGATGCTGGAAAAGAGCAAGAATCTGACCTACACCGAGGCGACGGTCAAGATCCTTTCTGCTCTGAACGAGGAGAGCTCTAAGCAGCTGGAGGCTTTAGCGAAGGAGTTGGTATAAATGTCAGCGCTTTTTAAAATCGGATACGGTCTTTACGTGGTGACCTGCCGGGAGGGAGAAAAGGATAACGGCTTGATCGTTAATACGGTCTCGCAGTTGACCGATAACCCCGTTCAGGTGGCGGTGACGGTGAACAAATCCAATTATTCCCATGGGATGATCCAAAGAACCGGCAAGCTGAACGTCAACTGCCTTTCCACCGAGACGCCCTTCAAGGTGTTTGAGGCCTTCGGTTTTCGGAGTGGCCGGGACGTGGATAAGTTTGCCGATCGTGAGCCGAGTCGCTCTGAAAACGGACTGGTGGTACTGCCCCGGTATAGTAATGCCTACCTTTCGCTGGAGGTGGAGCAGTACGTGGATCTCGGAAGCCACGGGATGTTTATCTGCAGCGTGACGGAGGAAAAGGTGATTTCGGACGTTGAGACCATGACCTACAGTTATTATCATCAGAACGTAAAGCCTAAGCCCGAGCAAAAGGGGGCAAAGGGTTACGTTTGTACCATCTGCGGCTACGTTTACGAAGGGGCGGAGCTGCCGAAGGATTTTGTGTGTCCCCTATGTAAGCACGGGGCTGAGTTTTTTGAAGAAATTAAATGATTGGAGGAAAACGACTATGTGTGAAAACAACAGATTTTACATCTGCGAGCATTGTGGCAATATCATTGGTATGATCCATGATGCGGGGGTACCGATGATGTGCTGTGGCCAGAAGATGACCAAGCTGGAGCCCGGTACCGTGGAGGCCAGCGTGGAGAAGCATCTGCCGGTGGTAGAGGTAGAGGGCGATACCGTAAAGGTATGCGTCGGCTCTGTGCCCCACCCTATGGCAGAGGAGCACCACATTGCGTGGGTCTATCTGCAGACCGATCGGGGCGGACAGCGTAAGTGCCTGCCCTTTGACGGCGCACCGGAGGTGGCCTTTGCGCTGAAGGATGAAAAGCCCTTGGCAGTCTATGCTTACTGCAATCTGCACGGGCTTTGGATGACTAAGTTATAATTTATTATACGGAGGTAAAAGAATATGAAGTACGTATGCAACGTTTGTGGTTACGTTTACGACGAGGAGCTGGGCGATATCGATAACGGGATCGAGGCCGGCACTGCATTTGAGGATCTGCCGGAGGATTTTGTCTGTCCCCTGTGCGGCGTAGGCAAGGAAGATTTCAGCGAAGAGTAAAAAAATGCGCCCCGCCTTTGATTTCAAAGGCGGGGCGCATTTTACGAAAACAGTTTGGAAAGTCTTTTGTTCTGTGGGGTCGAGGGGTTGATTTTTAACTTATAATGGATTAAAATATAGGAAATCCATCAAGGGGGGTAACAAGATGAATCGGTTTGATTTTCAGGTAGATGAGAGTCTGCTTTGCGGTATCGAGCGTATAAAAGCGCTTTTGGGCTTTGAGTGCGGCGAGGGGATCACCGTCACCGCAGTACGGGGCGAAAGGCTGGGGGTGACCCTCAAAGACGGCAAGGCAGTTATTTATTATAACAAGAAATTTCACTTTTTCCGTGAGCTGGGTATTTTGGTGGAAAATGCCGCCAAGAAGGATGCGTTCGATCTCACCGAGGACGGTTGGTTTGAGTGCCTTTCGGTGATGCTGGATACCTCCCGCAATGCGGTGCCGACACTTAAAACCATTTTTGAGTTGTTGGATTACATGGCGCTGATGGGCTACGGCATGGCGATGCTTTACACCGAGGATACGGTGGAGCTGAAAAACCGTCCCTATTTCGGATATATGCGGGGTCGGTACAGCCCGGAGGATCTGAAGGCCATTGACGATTATGCCTTTGAATACGGCATTGAGGTCATTCCTTGCCTGGAGTGCTACGGACACATGGAAAAATATCTTGTCTGGCCGGAGGCGTCGCCCATCAAGGATACCGAGCGGGTGTTGTTGGCACGGGAAGATGCGACCTTTGAGTTTTTGGAGGAATTGATCTCCACCGTTTCCGGATGCTTCCGTTCCAAGCGGATCCATATTGGTATGGACGAGGCTTTCAGCATGGGAACCGGTAAGTTTTTGGAAAAGCATCATTACGTGGATCGTTTTACCATCTTTACCGAGTACATGAAGCGGTTGATCGAGATTACCAATAAATACGGCCTGAAGCCGATGATGTGGAGTGATATGTACTTCCGCAACGGCGATCCAAACCGCAAATATTACGAAAAAGAAACGGTGGTTCCCCCCGAGGTGGCGGCAGCGATCCCCGAAGAGGTGGAGCTGGTATTCTGGCACTACGGCGAGAAGCCTTATTGCGACGATTATATGTTGAAAAAGCACCGGGAATTGGGTCGTAAGACCATCTATGCAGGCGGTCTTTGGAACTGGATCGGTCATTTCCCCGAGCATAACTACGTGATGGAAACGGTGCGGTTCTCGCTGGACGCTTGCCGCAACAACGACGTTCACGAGGCTATGATGACCCACTGGCTCAACGACAATGCGGAGTGCGATTATTTTGCACCGCTCTTTGGTTTTTCCTTCTTTGCGGAGCTGTGCTACGATCAGAATGCCACGGACGAAAAACTGCGGGAGCGGTTTGAGTTTGTCACCGGCGGCGATTACGACGGCTTTTATACCATGAGCTATTACCATAATAAGTTTGAAAATGGGGAAGAGTATCCTAAATTCCACGATCGGTTTGCAGGCAAAGCGGTATTCTGGCAGGATATTATGGAGGGTCTTTACGACTATCTTCTTTTTGAGAAGCCGATGAGTGAGCACTATGTCAAGAGTGCCGAAAAGATGAAGCAGTATTCCGGCGGGAGGTGGGATTATCTTTACGATTTTGCTACCAAGTGCATGGAGTATCTGGCGGTCAAGACCGAGATCGCTGAGAAGCTGTATCCTGCTTATCAGGCAGGGGATCGGGCGACCTTGATGGTGATCGCCCACACGTTACTGCCCCGCTTGAAGGAAAAGACCGTTGCGGTACACGAGGCGCACAGAACCATGTGGCACGCCCACAATAAGGCCCTCGGCTGGTCGGCAATGGACTTCCGCTACGGCGGGATGGCCTCCCGTTGCGATACCGCAAAATTACAGCTGGAGCAGTATCTGAACGGTGAGGTGGATTCTTTGGAGCAGCTGGAACAGGAGCGGCTTTATAAAGAGGTAAGAGGTTTTTCTGCATTCCTGAGAATTGCAACCCCCAATCAGATGATCTAAACCATTAAAAAATGAGCGTTCTTACGAGCGCTCATTTTTTGATAAGTTTTTATACGCCAAAGACCAGCCAGATGTAGATATAGGCGGGGATGATGGCGGCTAAGGTGAAGGGGATACCGATCTTGAAGAAGTCGCTGTTCTTTACTTCATAGCCGGCCTTGCGCAGAATGCCGATACCGGTAATGTTGGCAGAGGCACCGATGGGGGTGCAGTTACCGCCCAGGGTGGCGCCGGAGAGCAGACCGAAGTAGAGGGGGGTGGCGACCAACGCCGCATCCACGCCGATTTCAGCGCTCAAGAGGGTGGCCAGACCGCCGATGACGGGGATCATGGTAGCAACATAGGGGATGTTATCGATAAAGGCAGAAATCACGACGGATGCCCAGACGATAACGGTATACAGCAGGAAGAGATTTCCGCCGCCCAGATCTGCCAGCAGCTTGGCAAGGGCGTCGATCACGCCTTCATACTTGATACCGCCGATCATCAGGAACAGACCGGTCAGCAGACCTAAGGTTTCCAGGTCGATCTCCTTGAGGGGATTGATGATGGCATTGAAGGTCTTTTTCTTGGCGAGGTTATAGATCAGGCCGACGATCATCAGACCGAAGGCGATCAGACCGTTGATCTCGTTGGGCAGGTTCCAGCTATCGGGAGCGAAGGAGACGCCGATCAGCAGGGCTAAGAGCAGAACCAGCAGGGCGGAAGGGACGTAGTCCGTCACCTTGGTTCGTTCACCCAATGATTCGATAGGAGCCTTGTCCTTACGGAAGATCCAGGCAAGGATCAGGGCAGAAAGAACGGCGCCCAGCTCTACGGCAAAGAAAATAGAGAGCTTACCCTGATACCAGAAGAAGTCGGCAAAGCTCATATCCATGGCGGAGCCCAGCATAATGGCGGTGGTGTCACCGACCAAGGTTGCGGCGCCCTGCAGATTGGAAGAAACGGCAATACCGATAATGAAAGGCACCGGATTGGTTTTGAGCTTTTTGCAGATCTCCATGGCCACGGGAGCGACCATCAGTACGGTGGCTACGTTATCGACAAACGCAGAAATGATTCCGGCGAACAAGGCCAGCGCTACGGCGGCCATCTGCACGTTGGGAACCTTTTCCATTACAAGGTCTGCCAAGAGGGCAGGCATCTTACTTTCGATGAACAGGGCAACCAGACCCATGGTGCCGGCGATCATCAAAAGAACGTTGAAGTCCAGCTCACCCAGTACCTTGCCGATGGGGAGCATTCCGGTGGCGATGAACACCACACCCGATGCCAATGCGATGTACGGACGGTATTTGCCGAAGGTCAGCATCAGCACGTAGGTGACTGCAAATAAAATAATTGCGGGTAACATAGTTTTCCTCCTAATATATTTATGGTTCAATTATGCCATAAAATATTGAAAAGTCAAGAGAAAAATATCGATTGAATTTTTGGGCTGTTTGCCTATTTACTTATGGCGACGAACTGTGTTATAATAAAGCCAAATCGGTAATTTTTACATATTAAAGGAGATAGCGATGAAAATCACAGCAGAAATTCTTCAGTACGTTGAGGAGCACAGCCAAGAGGCTTTTGACCTGCTTTGCGAGCTGGGGCAGATCCCCGCACCCTCGAATCATGAGGAAAAGCGGGCGGCATTCTGTAAGGAATGGCTGGAAAAGCAGGGCGCCAAGGGCGTTTATATCGACGAAGCCTTGAACGTGATCTACCCGGTTGGGGTTCGTGAGGATAACCCGGTGGTGGTCTATATGGCTCATAGTGACGTGGTGTTCCCCGATACCACCCCTCTGCCCTTGAAGGTAGAGGACGGCAAGATCAAATGTCCCGGCATCGGGGACGATACCGCTAATGCAGTGGCAATTTTGATGACTGCTAAGTATATTGCCGAAAAAGGGTTACAGCCCACCGACGAAGGGGTTCTTTTGGTCATCAACTCCGGTGAGGAGGGGCTTGGTAATCTGAAGGGCTCCCGCAAGATCATGGCGGATTTCGGTCATCGCATGAAGGAATTTATCAGCTTCGACGGGCAGGCTACCTCTATTACCAATAAAGCCGTTGGCTCCAAGCGGTATAAGGTAGTCGTCAAGACCGAGGGCGGTCACTCTTACGCCGCCTTCGGCAACCGTAACGCCATTGCTTATCTGGCCGCTTTGATCGGCGACCTTTACAATATCAAGGTTCCCCCCATGGGTAAGACCACCTATAACGTAGGGCTTATCAGCGGCGGTACCTCGGTCAATACCATTGCACAGGATGCTGAGATGCTGTATGAGTTCCGCTCCGATGAGCGGGAGTCTTTGGCCATCATGGAAAAGCACTTCAATGCGGCCATCGACTTCCATCGTACCAAGGGAATCGAGATCGAGGTGACCCTGGTGGGCGACCGTCCCTGCGGTGGCGAAGTTCCCGCCGAGCAGCAGAAGGCGTTGGAGGAGCGGTGCGCCAGATCCGTCAAGGCGCATTACGGCTTTGACGTGGTTTATAGATCCGGCTCTACCGATTGCAATATGCCTCTTTCCATGGGCGTGCCTGCAGTTTGCCCCGGTGTGGTTATCGGCAAGGGTGCCCATACCCGAGAGGAATACGTGGAGATCGACAGCTTACTGCCCGGTTTGAAGGCGGCGGCAGATATGATCTTATATCATTTTTGAGGTGATTAAGTTTGAAATTAAATTTCAAACTTATAAAATTTAACGCCGATTTTCTCGCCGCTTTCACGGCAACCGAAAATCATGGCACTTATGACCGTTCTTTCACGTGTCGTTTGTGCCTGTGGCACAACGAAAGGAATGGTCATAAAAATGGCTAAAGTAACGTTTACCGCTGCCGGCGATGCCATGGTGCTGCGGCGCTTACCCGGTGCCTACGAGGGCTTCCCCGAGCTGAAGGCCTTTATTGAGCGGGGAGATTTCCGCTTCGTGAATATGGAGACCACCATCCACCGTCACGAGACCTACGGTGGGGCGCAAAGCGGCGGAACCTGGTTCTGCTCGCCCCCGGAGGTGCTGGAGGATTCCAGGGAATTCGGCTTCAACGCTCTTTCCACCGCCAACAATCATGCGATGGATTATTCTCATATCGGTTTGGAAAAGACCTTGGAGTACGTGCAGAAGGCAGGGTTCCCCAACGCAGGGGTCGGTAAGACTCTGGCGGATGCGGCGGCGCCGGTCTATATGGATACCCCCAATGGGCGGATCGCCATGATCGGGGCGTGCTCTTCCTTCCATCCCGAGGCGATGGCGGGGGAGCAGACCCGCACCATGATCGGGCGACCGGGGCTGAACGGCATCCGGGTGCAGACGGTCTACCGCCTGCCCAAGGAACAGCTGGAGCAGTTAAAAAATATCGGCGACGCCCTGAAGATCAACGCCGCCCGTGAGATCACCCGCAAAGAGGGGTATCTGCCCCCGCTGCCTGATAATAAGGTGGAGTTCGGCGAGCTGGTCTTTGAGCTGGGTGAGAAGGCGGAGCTGTGCACCAAAGTCAACGAGACTGATATGAAGCGGGTGGAACATTCCATTCGGGAGGCGCTTTATTTTGCCGACTACGTGGTGGTTTGTATGCATTCCCATCAATCCAAGGACGGCATCAAGGAGCGACCCGCCGAGTTTTACGAGGAGTTTTGCCACCGTTGCATCGATGCGGGTGCCCATGCGGTCATCGGTACCGGCCCTCATTTGCTAAGACCCATTGAGATCTACGAGGGACGTCCTATTTTCTATTGTCTGGGTGATTTTATCATTCAGCTGGAGAATATCTTTAAAGCCCCTGCAGATATGTATGAAAAGCAAAAGCTGGACGGCAATGCGGGGATCGATCAGCTCTTTGACGACCGCAATGCGGGCGGAACCAAGGGGCTTTGCTATCAGAAGGTCATGTTTGAGGCGGTCGTTCCCTATTGGGAGATGGAGGACGGCAAGCTCACTAAGTTGGAGCTTCTGCCCATCGAGCTGAATTTTGATAAGGGGCGGTCTATGGGCGGTTGGCCCAGACCTAAGTATGATGACGGCATCATCGAGCGGTTGGCGGAAATGAGCAAGCCCTACGGAACGACCATTGAGATTGAAAACGGAATTGGAATTGTGAGGTTATAACCATGAATTTTGTGCAAGCAGTAGATCAAAACAGACGGTTGATCGTGGATGCTTTGGATTATATCTGGAAGAATCCCGAAACCGGATACCGTGAGGTAAAGACCTCCGCGTATCTCGAAAAAGAGTTTGAAAAACTGGGCTATGAATTGGTCAAGGCGGGAAATATCCCCGGCTTTTATGCGGATTTGGACACGGGAAAAGAGGGTCCCACCGTTTTGATCTTCGGTGAATTGGATTCCTTGATCTGCTACGATCATCCCGAGGCAGATCCCGAGACCGGTGCGGTGCATTGCTGCGGTCATGCGGCGCAGGCGGCCGCCCTGTTGGGCATCGCCGCCGCTTTAAAGGAGCCTGGTGTTGTAGACGGTCTTTGCGGTAAGATCCGCCTTTGCGCGGTGCCTGCCGAGGAGCTGATCGAGGTGGAATACCGCTCCGAGCTGAAGAAACAAGGCGTCATCAAGTATTTCGGCGGTAAAGCAGAATTCCTTTACCGTGGATTTTTGGACGGTGTAGATATCGTGTTTATGGTTCACACCTCCTGCGGAGAGTCTTTAAGCGGACGCAAGGGTTCGGTGGGTTGTCTGGCTAAGCGGGTGATCTATAAGGGTAAATCGGCCCATGCGGGCGGTGCGCCCCACGAGGGTTGTAACGCTCTTTATGCCGCAAGTCAGGGGTTGAATGCCATCAATGCCATTCGGGAGACCTTTAAGGAATCGGAGCTGATCCGGGTCCATCCCATTATCACCAAGGGTGGTAATGCGGTCAACGCCATTCCGGAAGAGGTGATCATCGAAAGCTACGTGCGGGGCGCAACCTTCGAGGCCATCAAAAAGAACAACGAAAAGGTCAACCGTGCTCTTTGCGGTGCGGCTCTTTCCCTGGGCGCAAACGTAGAGATCCAGGATACTCCCGGCTATGCACCTCTCGATAACGACGAGGGAATGCTGAAGCTGGCAGAGGATGCCGCGGCGGCTCTGGGTTATCCCTATAATTATAAGGATATTCGCGGAACCGGCAGTACCGATATGGGTGAGATCTCTTGCTTGTTCCCGGCCATTCATCCCTATTGCCCCGGCGCTACCGGCACCAGTCACGGCAAGGATTATTTTATTACCGATCCCGATATGGCTTGTTTGGGCTCCGCCAAGTGGCAGCTGCAGATGGTAACCATGCTGCTGGAAAAGGACGGTGCAAGAGCGAAAGAGATCATCGAAAACTTTGAGCCGATGTTTGCTACCAAGGAAGAGTATTTTGCTTACGTGGATGCCATGGCCTGCGAAGGCGATCGCATCACCTATTCCGAGGGGAAGGCGGAAATCAGACTTTAATAGAAAGAGGCACCGTTGGTGCCTCTTTCTATTAACGTTCTTTAACTTGACAGTTTGGGCGTAGTTTTATATAATTTTAAAAAGAAAGGTAGGTATTTATTATGGATCCGAAATACGATGCGTTATTTACACCCTGGAAGATCGGCAACGTGGAGATCAAGAACC
>CAYLIT010000066.1:0-8972 GCA_964383835.1 uncultured Eubacteriales bacterium | reverse complement strand
TGATGTAGTCAGCCTGGAACAGCAGGCCGGGGCCAACGGTGTTGGCGCGGCAGGGGACCAGGGTGGTGCGGCTCTTAAAGCTGGTGATGGCGTTCTGCTCGATGGTCAGGGGATGGAGCTTGGCGGCAATGCGGTAGCACTGCTTTTTCCATTCCTCAACGGAATCAAACTCTGCGGCAAAATGAGGCTCCCAGAAAGCAATGTGGCAGGCACGGCCGATGCCGAATACCAGCACCAGCTTCACACCCTCTGCCTTCAGAGCGGCGATCTTCTCGGGGTAGGTGGGCAGGTTCTCTTTGGTAGCAAAGTTGCGCTGATTTTCGGGAATGGTGCGGTTCAGCTTGTTGAAGAAGGCTTCTTTCATGCTGTACTCAAAGGATGCGGGGTTGTCGTTCGAGAGCGTATTGCCCTCGGCGTCGCACCACTCGTCCATGTTGAAGGTGTAAACGTGACTGCAATCGATATCCCACTCGTTGAGGAAGTAGACCGCCCACTTATACATACCCATGGGGCCCACCGGCAGGATCATGGCCAGCTTTTCGCCCTTTTCACGAGCGATTTTGATCTGCATGGCGATCTCGTGCCCCATCAGGGTGTCGAACTCGTAAATATTCTCACATTCAATGGGATTGAAATCCTGGTGCCAGAAATCCTCGCGGGCAACCCCCTTTTCGCAACAGGCGTCAAACTTCGCAAGATCCCAGCCCTTGGGGAAGAAATCCTCGCAAAGGCTTTCTTTAACGGTGCTTAAAAAATCCATTATTTTATCCTCCTTAATATCTGTTCGAGCTGCCGAACAGTCTCATTCTTTGCTTGGTGACTTCTTTCACGGCGTTCTTGGCGTCGTCAAAAAGAATCTCATGGTTGGCGCTCTGCAGGTAAGCATTTCTGCAGGCGATGCAAAGCTCGGTGCAGATGTTGACCTTGCGGATGCCGTTTTCGATGACGTTGCGGAAGTCCTCGTCGGTGAGGCCACTGCCGCCGTGCAACACCAACGGCTTTTCCGAAACCTCGTAAAGCTCCCGCAGTCTGCCGATATCCAGCACCGGCTTTTTGACGTAGGGGCCGTGGGCGGTACCGATGGCCACCGCCAGAGCATCCACGTCAGCCCGCCGGATAAAATCGTTGACCTGCTCCGGCTTGGTGTAAAGATCCTCGCAGTTGAAATCGCTTTCGTTACTGCCCTGACCCACGTGCCCCAGCTCTGCTTCTACGGTGATCCCGAGGGCGTGAGCCACCTTGCTGACTTGACGGGTATTGGCGATGTTCTCTTCATAGGGCAGGGAACTGCCGTCGTACATCACCGAAGAAAATCCCGCCTGAATGGCGGTCATGATCTTTTTGTAGTCGGTACCGTGATCCAGGTGCAGGCAAACGGGCACCTTTGCTTTTTCGGCGATCTGCCGCATGATGGGGGCGGCGTACTCAAAGGGAATGAGGGGGAAGTGTACCTCCGCCACGCCTAAGATCAGGGGGCTGTTCTCCTCCTCGGCGGCCTCGATGATGCCCCGGGCCATCTCCAGGTTCAGCATGTTGAAAAGACCTACGCCGTATTTCTTTTCTTCTGCATCCTTCAGAATTTCATTTAATGTTACTAACATCGATGCTCCTCCATAAATCGAATGGTTTCGTCATAGCCTTTGATGCCGGTGGTGGCGCCCTTTTGGGTAACGCACATAGCACCGGTGGTATTGGCAAGCTTCATGCACCGCTCGGGTGCTTCGCCCCGGGCAAAGGCGGCCAAAAATCCGGAACAGAAACTATCCCCGGCACCGGTGGTGTCCACAGCGGTGATGCCTTTCAGGATGGGGAAGATCTTCCCCTGCTCCCAGCCGGCCAATCGAAGATAACTGCCCTTTCCGCCCAGTTTAATAATGACGTTCTTGGCACCCTTGGCCATAAAGACGTCGGCGATCTCTTCCGGCTCGTCACGGCCGGCGATCAGCCGGGCTTCGTCGATGCTGGGCATAAAGTAATCAAGGTAGGGAAGGCATTGATCCAGCACCTTGCCCCATTGCCCCTTGGCATCCCAGCAGACGTCCAGAAAGGTGGTTTTTCCCAGCGCCTGACATTGCTTTAAGAACTCGGCGGTCTCGGCACCGTCAAAGCGATCCATTAGAAAAGAGCCGGTCACAAAAACAAGATCCGTTTGCTTGATGATCTCCCAATCAACGTCCTCGATGCCAAAGGTACCGTTGGCACCTACGCAATGTAAAAAGGAACGCTCTCCGTCGGGGCTTGAAAGTACCACCGAGGCAGAGGTCTGATGAGCGGGGTCTATCTTTAAGCCCCGGGTATCCACTCCCGAGGAATGTAGTTTCTCCCGCAAAAACTTTCCGAACAGATCGTCTCCCACCTTGCCCACCATGTAGGAGGGCACTCCCAGAGTGTTTAAATTGAGAGCGGCGGTCATGGCGTTGCCGCCGTTATGCACGGTGATGGAGCTTACCTGCATCAACTGCCCCTTTTCGGGGGTGGCGGCTACCGGCGAGGCCATTACGTCGGCCACTAAAATCCCTGCGCAAGCAACCTTTTTCACGGCAAGAGCCTCCTTGTGGTCACCTTAGGCCATACCATCTCCTGGCAGAAGGCCTCGGCATACTGCACCCCGCTCTGCAGCCCCCGGAACCGGGAACAGGTCTTTACAAATTCGGCAAAATCGATGCCGTCGTGATCCCGCATCCATTTCAACTGGCTGACGTGGCACTCCAGCATCTCCAGCTTCAGGTCGATCTCGTCGGTGATATCCACGTATTCGGTGGGGTTGAAGTTCATCCCCGCCAAATTATCCATATAGAAGATGGGGGTGACCGCCGCTTTACCGCCGTTTCCGTACTGAGGCACGCTGGCCGCAAAAGAGGCGTCGAATACCAACTTCGAAACCTCCCGATGGTCGGGCATATAGTCGTTGGGGCTGTGGGTGATGATAAAGTCCGGCTGAACCTTGCGGATCAGCTCCATCACCCTGTCCCGCTGGGTAATGTCACTGCCGTTCGGCAAAAGATCGCCGATATCTAAGGTTACGACCTCAATGCCTGCTAACTTCCCGGCATTTTGCGCTTCTTCTGCACGCATCAGCCGCAGTTCTTCGGGCTTAATGATCTCATGACCCATGTTCCCGTTGCAAACGTGGCAAACAGTTACCTTATCGCCCCGCTTTACGCATTTAGCCAGCGTTCCGCTACAAGAAATTTCCATATCATCGGGATGACAACCGATGGCAAGCACGTTCATGGCTTTTTTACCTCCGTATCTTGAATTATTATACTATTATGGTATAATAATCTCAATGATTTGTATTTATCCTGCAGTCTATAATATTTATCATTTCTTCCGGAGGTGGTAAAGTGGAGTTCGTCACGCACCCCATTACCCGCCCCTTGCGTATCGAGGGGTTTAACAGCATCTACTATTTTGAATTCGGCAAGGATTTTTCCCACCCGCCCGAAAAGCACGATTTTTGGGAGCTGGTGTACGTGGATAGCGGCGAGATCATTGCCGTTACCGACGGCCTGGGCCGTCCTCTTCGTCAGGGACAGGTCATTTTCCATAAGCCGGGCGAGGTTCACGCCCACGTTTCCAATCGGGTGGTGCCCAATAATATGCTGGTGGTCAGCTTCACCGCCCGGGGCAAGGGAATGCGTTTTTTCGACGATCAGATCTTTGATCTGGACAAGACCGCCAAGACCCTTTTGACCCTCTTTATCAACGAGGCCAAGACCGCTCTCGGCGCTCTGCCGGGGGAATACGGAAATAAAGATCCGCTGGATTTTTCGTTGGCGCCCACCGGTTCCATGCAGTTGATGGAGTGCTACCTCACCGAGCTGTTGCTGGTGCTACAGCGCAGCGGCCAGGGTGCCGGGCGCATCATCCGCCGTGAGGATTCTCTGGAGCTGGCTCAAAGCTCCATGATGGAACTGATCCTACATTATTTAAAAGAAAATCTCCATCAGGATCTTACCTACCACGACATCTGCCGTGAATTTCTGATGGGCAAATCCCGACTGTATCAGCTTTTTGAAGAGCAGGTGGGGCAGAGCCCCATGGATTATTTCGCCGCCCTTAAAATGAGTGAGGCCAAGCGGCTTTTGCGGGAAGGGGAGCTGACCGTCAGCCAGATCTCCGATTGCTTGGCGTTTTCCTCCATCCATAATTTTTCAAGAGCCTTTAAAAAACGGGTGGGAATGTCCCCCACCGCCTACCGCAAAAAGATTAACTGATTGTTCATATTTCAAGGTTGACAAAATGCAGAAAAAGAGTTAAACTGAATTAGCACTCACGAGTCGAGAGTGCTAATTTCTCAAAAAAGAAGGAATCAAAAATGGCTAAAAAGCAATTCAAAGCAGAGTCCAAACGTCTGTTGGATCTGATGATCAATTCGATCTATACCCAAAAAGAGATCTTCCTGCGAGAGCTTATTTCTAATGCTTCCGATGCATCGGATAAGAGCTATTACGATGCGCTGTGCACCGGTAAGACCCCCGACCGTGAGCGGTACGAGATCCGCTTGACTGCCGATAAGGTTCAGCGCACCCTCACCGTTGCCGACCACGGTATCGGCATGAATAAAGAGGAGCTGGAAAAGAACCTGGGCACCATTGCCGAAAGCGGCTCCTTTAAGTTCAAGGCCGAGCAGGAGAAAAAGGACGGGGTGGATATCATCGGCCAGTTCGGTGTGGGCTTTTACTCCGCATTTATGGTAGCCGACCGTCTGGAGGTCACCTCCCGCAAGGAAGGGGAGGACACCGCCTGGCGCTGGGTCTCTCGGGGTAGCGACGGCTATACCGTCACCGAAGCGGAAAAGGCTGAGGCCGGTACCGAGATCGTCCTGCATATCAAAGAGAACACCGAAACCGAAAGCTACGATGAATATTTAGAGCAGTACCGCCTGCAGGATCTGGTTAAAAAGTATTCCGATTTTATCAAATACCCCATCACCATGGAGATGACCCGCTCCCGCAAGAAAGAGGACAGCGAGGAATATGAAGAGTATACCGAGCTGACCACCCTCAACAGCCGTGTTCCTCTTTGGAAGAAATCCAAAAAGGAGCTGACCGACGAGGATTATAAGGGCTTCTATCACGCCCAGCGCTACGGCTTTGATGAGCCGGTCAAGACCATCCATACCAACGTGGAGGGCAACCTCACCTATACCGCGCTGATGTATATCCCCGGCACCGTCCCCTATGATTTCTATACCAAGGATTTCAAAAAGGGTCTGGCGCTCTATTCCAACGGCGTCATGATTATGGAAAAGTGTGCGGACCTCCTGCCCGATTACTTCGGCTTTGTGCAGGGCTTGGTGGACTCCGCCGATCTTTCGCTGAATATCTCCCGTGAACTGCTGCAGCAGGATCACCAGCTCAAGGCGATCTCCAAGAACCTGACCAAGACCATCCAAAAGGAACTGCTTTCCTTGTGCGATAAGGACCGTGCAAGCTACGCCAAGTTCTTCGAAGCCTTCGGCCGTACCTTAAAGTATGGGCTTTACAGCGATTGGGGTCTGAATAAAGAGACCCTGCAGGATCTGATCCTGTTCCGCTCCTCTAAGGAAGAGGACTATACCACCCTCAAGGAATACCTGGATCGGATGCCCGAAGAACAGAAGTATATCTACTACGGCACCGGCGAGACCAAAGAAAAGATCCGCTCCATGCCCGCCGCCGAAGGCGTCCTGGCGCAGGGCTATGAACTTCTGTACTTCACCGAGGACGTAGATGAATTCGCCGTCAAGATGCTCCGCACCTACGGCGAAAAGGAATTCAAGAATATCACCGATGCCGATCTCGGCTTCGAGGCCGAAAAGCCTACCGACGAGCATAGCGAGCTGATGGGCAAGATCAAAGCGGCACTCGGCGATAAGGTGGCAGACGTTAAGGCCTCAGCCCGCCTGGTCAGCCATCCCGCCTGCCTCTCTACCCGTGGCGAGATCTCCATCGAGATGGAAAAGGTGCTCTCCGTCACCCCCGACGGCCAGAACGCCAAGGCCGAAAAGGTGCTGGAGATCAATACCGGCCACCCCCTCTTCGCCCAACTGGAATCCGCCGACGAAGACCGCCTGAACCTCCTCTCCGAGGTGCTTCTGAACCAGGCTCTTCTCATCGAAGGCCTCCCCATCGACGACCCCGTCGGTTATGCGAACAGTATCTGGAAACTACTCGAAAAATAAGACCGCCGAAAAAGGCACAAAAAATAAGATTTCAATCAAAAAATTCCCATCTGCAAGCTACGGGTGGGAATTTTTTTCTTTTTCTTGTCACAAAACGCCCTGCTCATACGACTTATAGATTGCAAATACGCTCTGCCCTTGCAATGCAAGCATTTTTGTGATACCATTTTGTTAAGAACAACATGGGGAGAACATTCAAATGCTTGCCTATTATCTGAGTCTGGTAGACACACCGGAAGAAAAAAGTAAAGTAGAAGAGATCTATCACGAATATAAAAGACTGATCATGTATCTTGCACTGACCAAATTGCAGGACGAGCGCCTTGCCGAAGAGGCGCTCCACGAGGTGATGCTGGCAGTGATCGATCAGATCCAAAAATTGCAGGATCGGGATGAAAACGGAATCAAAAGCTTCATTTATCTTGCTACCCGTAATATCTGCGTAGATATCCTGCGCAAAGAATTGCGGAGAAAAGCCGAGAATATTGATGACGTTACGCTTCATATCCAAAACACCGGCGATCCGCAAGATTCATTGACCGAAAGAATCGTGACAGATTGTATTGCCGAACTGCCGCCGATCTATCGGGATATTTTGGAATTGACTGCTTATTATGGGTTGACGCTTAAGGAATGTGCCAAAACGCTAAACATTTCTCCATCGACCGCACGAAAACGCTTGGAACGGGCCAGAACGATCATCCGTACTAAATTAGAGGAGAAAGAAATCTATGTTTGAGCAACAAGAATTTGCACTACTGCAAAAAGCCTTTGAGCGATACCATACCGCTCTTGCCGTAGCGCTTCCCGGCGAAGAAGAGCTAAGCACCGTCACCATCTCTGAAAAAACAGAGCGGCGGATGGAACGGCTGTTCTATCATCAAAAGCATTTTTATTATACCTGGATCAACACCGCCGCCAAGCGGGTGGCTTGCATCTTGATCGCCCTCTTTTTGGCGGCCACCGTCACCACTGCCAGCGTAGAGGCGTTGCGGGAGGGCTTTATCCGCTTTGTGGTGGAGACCTTTGAAAAGGGCAGTACGATCTGGTTTTCCAAAGAGGATGAAGGCGCTCTCACCTATCCGACCATTACCTCTAAAATTCCAACCTACCTCCCGGAGGGCTATCGCTTAGTGGCGGATATGAGTAATGAGATGCAAATATATTTACTCTATGAGGGAGACGGGAGCGAATCTCTCGTTTTTATTCAACAGCCCAAAGGAGCAAAAACCACGGTAAATACCGAAGGGGTTTCCTATAAAAAAATACATGTTAAAAATTCTTATGAAGGTATTATTTTCGAGAATTTAAGAGATGCCTATTTGATATTTAACGATGATGAATATATGTATACCATCATTGGAACCGTCTCCGAAGAAGAAATTTTAAAGATCGCCGAAACCATCCCATTTGATAAAAAATAAAATTTTTTAAAAAATTCCAAATTTCTTGTCACAAATCGCCCCTCTCAAACGAGTTATAAGGCAAAGGAAGATTTTTCCGATCTTTCTTTGCCCT
The DNA here is from genome assembly GCA_964383835.1 of uncultured Eubacteriales bacterium. Classification (GTDB taxonomy): domain Bacteria; phylum Bacillota; class Clostridia; order Oscillospirales; family QAKW01; genus QAKW01. The sequence continues at coordinate 1,285 of CAYLIT010000066.1, read as the reverse complement.
ATTTCTGACTTGAGAGGAGGTGAAAATAATGTTCAAAAGAGGTTTATCCCTGATCATGGTGATCGTTCTGCTGTTCGGTCTTTCTGCGGTATCTTATGCAGAGCCCGTTGTCCCTGCCGATAAGATCATTGCTGAAAACGAACCCTCGATTCAACCGATGTACGATTACACAAGAAACTACGTTGAAAATCTTTCGATTTCGAATGGAACTGCAAGCTGTTCTGCCACCTTGACCGGCATCAACGGAACCACTACCAAGATCGTCATCAAAATGACCCTGCAAAAGAAGACGTTGCTTTGGTGGAGCGAGGTGGAAACCTGGAGCGCTACCTATAATACTTATAACGGTACGCTCTCCAAAACCGCATCCGTCAAAAGCGGAACCTACCGTGTGAAGGCTGTTTATACTGTCTACAGCGGCAGTAACAGCGAAAGCATCACCGATTACAGCAGCCAAAAAACTTATTAAAAACTCATGGAATATAATATTAAGAAAGGAGAAAAAACATGAAGAGAAAAGTTATTATCTTCACTTTGATTATTTCAATCCTTATCGTCTCGTTTCCTCTCAATGCAAGTGCGGCAACAGTTCCCGTTATTACCACGCCATATCAACGATCCGCAGTAAATGCGAATCAAGCTGTCACCATCCGTTGGAATGCACCAACAGGAACTGTGTCTAATTACGTTCTTAGTGTTCGACATCTCTCGGGGAATAAGGAAAATGCGGAAACCGACGCATTTTTAATTGTAAAAAGACAGACACTTTCTTCCGGAACAAGAAATTATACCATACCATGGTCAAAACTTGCATACGGAAGTTGTTATCGCATTTCGGTTTGTGCAAACATGAGTGATGGATCTCAACGTTGGTCCGAAGAAATGTATTTCTTTACTGCAACGCATAAGGTGATTGAGCATAATACTATGTCTTTCAGATTTTATGAAGGTTTTTCTTCCGATTGGAAATATGCTATTTACTATGCAGCGCAAGCATGGAAATCGGTTTCGACAGGATTGGATTACGAAGTGGTAAATACATATCCTACTACGCAATGTCATAATGTGAACCAAATCATTTCCGGTGATGGACATAACCGAGTGACAAATGTGCCGCGAGACGCGGATGAAGACGAGTATTTGGCTAAAACGTTTTTTAAAAGAAATTCTTCCGGAGTGATGACGGAAGCCGATATAAATATAAACAGCTACGATTACAATTTCACCGTCGGTGCACAAAGTGGATATATAGATCTCCAATCTGTTATGACTCATGAAATGGGGC
>CAYLIT010000065.1:0-9138 GCA_964383835.1 uncultured Eubacteriales bacterium | reverse complement strand
TGCGCACCCACTACGGTGACGATTACGCCATCGCCTGCTGTGTTTCGGCCATGCGGGTAGGTAAGGATATGCAGTTCTTCGGCGCCCGTGCCAACCTGGCCAAGCTCCTGCTTTACAGCTTAAACGGCGGTCGGGACGAAAAGAGCGGCGAGCAGGTTGGCCCCGAGCACGAGCCTTACCGGGGCGAGTATCTGGATTATGAAACCGTGCTGGAGCTGATGGACTTTTACCGTCCCTGGCTGGCCAAGACCTACGTTACCGCCATGAACATGATCCACTATATGCACGATAAATATTGCTACGAAAAGACCCAGATGGCGCTGCACGACACCAACGTGCACCGCTACATGGCCTTCGGTATTGCCGGTCTTTCGGTGCTGACCGACTCCCTTTCGGCTATCAAGCACGCCAAGGTGCGGGTCATCCGCGACGAGACGGGTCTCATCACCGATTTTGAGACCGAGGGTACCTTCCCCACCTACGGCAACGACGATAACCGCGCCGACGCTATTGCAGTGGAGCAGACTAAAAAGTTCTATCAGGCGCTCTCGGCCATCCCCACCTATCGGGATGCAGAGCACACCCTTTCGGTGCTGACCATCACCTCCAACGTGGTGTACGGTAAAAAGACCGGCTCCACCCCCGACGGACGCAAGGCGGGTGAGCCCTTTGCGCCCGGTGCCAACCCCATGCACGGGCGGGAGAAGAACGGCGCGCTGGCCGCTCTCAACTCCATGGCCAAGCTCCCCTACCGCTTCTGCAAGGACGGGATCTCCAACACCTTCTCGGTGGTACCCTCCGCTTTGGGTAATACCCTCCCCGAGCGCCAGAACAACCTTTCCAATATCATCGACGGTTACTTCGGGCAGATGGCACAGCATATCAACGTCAACGTGCTGAAGCGTGAGACCTTGATCGATGCTAAGGCCCACCCCGAAAAGTACCCCAATCTGACCATCCGCGTTTCGGGCTATGCGGTCAACTTCCACAAGCTTTCCCCCGCCCAGCAGGATGAGGTCATCTCCCGCACCTTCCACGAGGCGATGTAATGGAAGGTCGGATCCATTCCTTTGAATCCATGGGCTGTGCCGACGGCCCCGGCGTTCGGTTCGTGGTATTTTTCCAAGGCTGTCCCCTGCGGTGCGCCTATTGCCACAATCCCGACACCTGGAGCCGTAAAGGGGGCGAGCTTTACACCGCAGACGCCATCGTTGAAAAAGCCCTGCGGTATACCCCCTACTTCGGCGAAGAGGGCGGCATCACCCTTTCGGGGGGCGAGCCGCTGTTGCAGGCAGAATTTGCCGCAGAGCTCTTGAAAACCGCCAAACAAGCGGGGTTACACACGGCGTTGGATACCTCCGGCATGGCGGGCGAAGCCCATTGGGGCGAGGTATTGCAATATACCGATCTTGTGATGGCGGACGTGAAATTCACCACCGAAGAGGACTACAAAACCCACAGCGGCGGCTCCTTGGAAACGCTGTTGCGGTTTTTAAAAGCGGCAGAAGAGGCCGGTGTGCCGGTGTGGCTCCGACACGTGGTGGTCCCGGGGCTGACCGACGGCGACCTGGACGAGGTGTTGGCGATCGCCGATCGGTTCACCAACGTAAAAAAAGTAGAGCCGTTACCCTTCAAGAAAATTTGTTCTGCAAAGTATCAAAACTTAGGACTCCCCTTTCCCCTGGCTGACACCCCCGAATGCGACAGCACATTATTGGACAAACTAAAAAATACCGTAAGGAGGTATAAAAATGGCTGTTATTCATCTGACAACACAAGCATTTGAACAAGAAGTATTACAAAGCGACAAGCCGGTGTTCATCGACTTTTTCGCCACCTGGTGCGGCCCCTGCAAAATGCTTTCCCCCATCGTAGAGCAGGTGGCGGCAGAGATCGACCATATCAAGATCTGTAAGGTGGACGTCGATCAGGAGCCGGAGCTGGCCGCAAAATTCGGTGTCAGCTCCATCCCCACTTTAGTGCTGATGAAGGAGGGCAAATTGGTCGCCCAGCGGCTCGGCGCCATCTCTAAAAAGGCTTTGATCGAATTTATGGAGCAGTAAAGTATTGAGTTTAAAAAGCAAGGGGCACCTTCCGCAAGGAAGGTGCCCCAATGTTTTTTATTTCATTATTGACTGAGAGCTTACTCCCCGATCAGATACAGCAACAGACTGTTGCTGGCGTACATCCGCATCATGGTCTGGGCAACCTCGGCGCGGGTAGCATTCGCCTGGGGGTTGAAGTTCACGTTCTCATCGCCGCAGAACAGGCCTATGGAGCGTGCATCCTCTACGTATTCCACAGCCCAATCAGAGACCTTGTCGGCATCGTTAAAGGCCTCAACGGGGTTCTCAAGCTCGATACCGGAGATATCGCCCTCTGCAAGCAGATAAATCATCCGCATCAGCACGGTGGCCAGCTCCTCACGGGTAATATCGTCTTCACCACGGAAGGTGCCGTTCTCGTAGCCGTTGATGAATCCAAAGGCCGCTGCCACACGGGCATGGCGCTCATAGAACTTGCCTTCGATATCGGTGAATTCCACCGGAGTCACGCCCATCGCTTCGGAAATACGATCCAGTAATTGTTCAAACTCCGCATCGTCCAGCTCGTCGATCATATCCTGGCCGATGGCAATACGAGCCAGCACGGTAGCGACCTCACCACGGGTGATCTGATCGTCCGGCAACAGCTTGCCGTAGGCACCCATAAAAATGCCCTTCTCCTTGCCGTAAACGGCGGCATCATAGTACCAGACAGTGGGATCGGTCACGTCATCAAAGAGCTCGAACATCTCGCCGTCGCAGCCATCGCAGCTCCCGTCGAGATCTGCGTCAAAGTGATATGTATCCTCGATCCAACGATTGCAAACGCAATACAGGTCGTGGTAATAATCGTTCCAGTAAATGGTTTCCACAACCTCTGCGTGCTCCACTTCATACGACACCCACTCGGTCGAGACGGCACCCTTGTCGTTGGTGATCACACATCTAAAGGTGGCACGACTGTTACAACAGTCATAGACGCCGTTTTCGGGATCGTAGACCGATTTAATGGTCACGGTTGCGGTGTCGGTGCCGCTCAGATCCATCTGATCCCAAGAGGAATGAGACCACGTATAGGTCAGATTCTCACCGGTAGCCGTAACACTGACGGTAAGATCCTCGTGACCGTTGACGGTCTCCAGATCCTTCGGCTGTGCAGTGATCTTGGGTGCGCCGTCCGCAAAGACGTATTCACATTCGTCACAGACACCGTCACAGTCGCTGTCACCATGGTAATCTTTAAACATTTCCGCTCCGCAATAGCAGATCGCCCTGTGCTCAAAGGCATCGGATTCATGTTTTTCCACCATGTGATTCACGTTCAGCGTGAACGATTCAATCTCTGTGCCGGCGGTATTCGATACATGGACATAATAAACGCCTTCCATCTGACAGGTAACGTTGCTAAGCTGCAGGATCGCAGTATCAACACCGCTGATATGCTCATTCCCTACCAAAGGCAACTTTCTGCTGTCACCTTTATAATAATACCATTTATAGGTCAGACCCAGACCGTATGCCTCGACCTCGAACAACAGGCTGTCACCGTACCCACAATAAGCATTAGCCTCGGAGGTGCTCAGGATGATCGGAGCCCTCTCTACGGCCGTCGTCTCGTTATAACCGCAATCCTTGCAGGTCTCGTCCTCAAAGTCATGGGGCTCCATAGTCAAGACGCTCCCGCATTCCAAGCAGTAGGACAGATGGGTCTCGGCATCGTATACCAGCTCCGGTGCGGCATGCTCTACCGTGATCAAAGCATATTCGCTCTCTTCATAACCGTCGCCGGTGTACAGATCACACTCGATCTCGTAGCCGTCCAAAACACAGCTTACGTTCCTTAAAGTCAGCGTAGCGGTACCCAGCCCTTCGGACTCGTACCACCCATCCAACGAATCCTCGACAATTAAATATGACTCCGATTCCGGATCATAAAGATACCAGTCCAACGATTCATACTCCCCCTCCACGGAAACGGAGAAGGTCAGCGTGCCCCCATTCTCACAGGAAGCGTCCTGCGGATGAGCGGTAAAAAACGCATCACCCGCCGTAGCAAATGCCGATACCGACATTACGCTGATCAGCATCAAACCTACGAGCAAAATGCTCACAATTCTTTTGGTGGTGTTTTTCATAGTATTTACCTCCTTTTGAAATTTACACCTATTATGGTTTTATTTTAACATATTCTTTCCCGCAACGCAACAAAAAAATATTCGGGTAAATATAACAAAGAATTGTAACATTTTTAGAAAATGTTACAAAAATCATCCCCCACCGGCTGTCGCCGGAGCCTCCTTTAGGCAGGATGGGCTTTGACACGCCGGGAGACTCTCAAAAAAGAGTGCAGATTTCGTCAAAACACCCCGAAGGCGTATGTGATACGCCGAGCGGTGGGAGCGACGGAAAGGGTGCCTTTTTTGACAGTCTGAGAAAAAACCGCTATGCGGTGTGCATAGCGGTTTTCTTATAGAATTTGCGTTTTTACGATGGCCGTTTCAACTGCTTAATAACCAAAATCGATCAGCATACCCTCGTAAAGCCCCATGCGCAACATGGTCTGTGCGACTTCGGCACGGGTGGCGTTGTTCCGGGGGTTGAAGCAACCGTTCTCATCTCCCAGGAAGATGCCCATTCCTCTGGCCGCATCCACGTTTTCTTCTGCCCAATCGGAGATCTTATCGGCATCGGCGAAGGACTCTACCGCCTCGCCGAAGTAGATACCTCTTGCGTCAAACAGCTCCAGGTAGCGGACCAGGATGGTGGCCAGCTCTTCGCGGCTGATGGGCTTATCGCCCAGGAATTTATTATTCTCGTAGCCGTTGACCACGCCCAGAGCGGAAAGGATGCGGGCGTGACGCTCGTAGAATTTACCCTCTACGTCGGTGAATTCCACGGGGGTGGTGCCGTATTCCAGCGCCAGATCGTCCAGAAGCTCTTCGAACTCATAGTCGGTCATGGCGTCGATATACTCCTGGGTGTAGCCGATACGGGCCAGCACGGTGACCATCTCGCCGCGGGTGATGTTGCTCTTGGGGTTAAAGTTGCCGTAGCTGCCCTTGAAGAAGCCCTGAACCTTGCCGAAGCGGGCGGCATTGTAGTACCACTCGTCGGGATCGGTAACGTCATTGAAGGGATCCTCGATCTTGAAGTCGCAGCCGTCGCAGACCTTATCGCCGTCGGTATCCTCGTGGGGAAGATCATCGATCCAGTAGCCGCACTCACAGTAGAGCTCGTGATAGAACTCGGTCCAATATGCGTATTCGGCAACGCCGGCGTGCTCGACCTCATAGTCCGCGGACCGGCTGACGACCAAACCGTTTTCGTTGCTGACAACGCAGGAGAAGCCGCCGTAATAGTAACGTGCGCAATCGTAGATGCCCAGTTCTTCATCATAGACAGACTTGACGGTCAGGGTATCGGTGGTGGCGCCGGAGAACACATCGTCGTCCTCCACGGGGCTGCCGTCGGCATACCACTGATAGGACAGGTTCTCGCCGGTGGCGGTCACCTTATAGGTGAGGGTCTCGTGGCCGTTTTCCAATCCGTTATGATCCTCGGGCTGGGAGGTGAGCTTGGGAGCGTTTGCGAGGAAGGCATATTCACACTCGTCGCAAACGCCGTCGCAATCAGTGTCGAAGTGCCAATCGGTGCCTTCAAACTCGCCGCACTCGGCACAGACGTACTCGTGATAGAAAGCGTCGGTCTCTACTGCGTCCGTATTCGTATAAACGTAACAGGCGGCCTCGGATTCGGCGGTGCCTTCCGCGTTGGTCACAACGCAGAGGTAGGCATAATCATCGGTCTCGCAGTCCACGCCCTTGACGGTCAGCGCGCGGGTGGTAACGCCGGAATACTTCTCACCGTCTGCCAGCGGGGTGCGGGTCTCATTTTCCCAGTCCAAAAGGTACCACTGATAGGTCAGACCTACGCCGTAGGCCTTAACGGTAAAGATCATATCCTCGCCGAGCTCAGCGCTCTCGTAGCCCACGTGCTGAACGATGATGGGTTCATGGATCACGCCGCCCTCGGTATAATCGCAGACGTCGCAGACCTCGTCGTTGCCGTAAACGTGAGCGTCCTTCGTGTGGAGCTCGTCGCAAGCGTCGCAATACGCCATATGGCTCTTTTCATCGAAGGCATAACCTGCGATCTCCGCGTGGCCGGTGACCTTCATCTCGACGGGGCCGGTGTAGACGTACTCTTCGCCGTCGGAGATCTCGCAGATGAAGGTGATCCCGTTCATCTCGCAGGTAGCCTTTACCTTCAGGGTGTTGGTATCCACGCCCGCGAAGGCCTCGTCCTCCATGGGATAGCCCCACCAGTTGTACCAGGTATAGGTGAGGTCCTCACCCTCAGCCTCTACGGTGAAGGTGGCAGTCTCGCCAAAGGCGACCGCAGCGTCCTCGGGCTGCTTGGTGATGACGACGGCGTCCTCTGCCAAAGCAGGAACGGTCAGCAGACCGAACAGCATACAGATGGTGAGCAGGATACTCCATACTCGCTTCGTGGTGTTTTTCATAGCATTTACCTCCTTTTGAAATTTACACCTTTTATGGTTTTATTTTAACATATTCTTTCCCGCAACGCAATAAAAAATATTCGGGTAAATACAACAAAGAATTGTGATGTTTTTTAGAAAATGTTACAAAAAAACATTCCCCTCCAGCGTGATGCTCCGTTAAGAGTATCACGCTGAAGGGGGACTTTGCGGTTTCAGACTTTAAAATAACATCCCGAAGGCATACCGCTCGGTGAACACCGGGTCGGTGGCAAGCTCCGGGTGGGTGGCAGAGCGGGCAAGGGCGTGGCAGTGCCCGCGCAGAGTGCGATCCAACAACAGCATCGAAGCGCCGGAGAGGGCGCCGTTGCCCACCGCACGGGTGACGGCCAGCAGTTCCTTTGGGATCAGGCCGATCCCGGCGGCGTTCTCTTTATTCAGATAGTAACCGAAGCCGCCGGCGATGACAAAACGCTCTACCGCGCCAAAAGAAAGCCCTGCATGATGCAGGAGGGCGTAGATCCCCGCCGAGACGGCGCTTTTGGCCAACTGCACCATCCGGATATCCCGCGCCGTCAGCCGAACGCCGTCCAGGAGGGCATCCTCTTCCAGATAGCCGCTCTCGTCCAACAGCTCCAGCTCCAGCAGGCAGGCGACGGCATCCACCACGCCGCTGCCGCAGATGCCGCGGGGTACGGTATTGCCGATGACGTGGAAGCACAGCTTCCCCTGATCCACCCATACCTGATCGATGGCGCCCTCTTCCCCGCGCATTCCCATGGAAAGGCCCGCGCCCTCAAAGGCGGGGCCTGCGGCGGTGGAGCAGACGGTCAGTTTTCCTTCGTGCCAAAGGGCCAGCTCGCCGTTGGTGCCTACGTCCGCAAGGAGGGCGGTCTTATCCCCTTCACAAAGGGCGGAGGACAACAGGGCGCAGACCGTATCGGCACCCACGAAGGCGGAGATACAGGGGGGCAGATACACCTCCCCTACCATCTCGCAAAGCCCCAGCTCCGGGGCGGAATATACATTGCCGAACAAATGTTCTGCCTTGAAAGGAGCGTGGGTCAAGGGCTCCACCGAAAGACCAAGCAACAGGTGCAGCATCACCGTATTGCCGGTGAACACCGCGCCGTCCACGGTGGGAACGGCGGCTTTTTGCTTGAGCTCCTTCAAAAGGCGGTCGATGGCCTCCACCATCAGCCGCCGCAGCTCCCCGGCTTTGCCGTGAAGTGCCCCGTCCATACGGGTCATGACGTCGGCACCGTAGGTACCCTGGGGGTTCAGAGCGGTGGCTTCGGCCAGCAGGTTGCCTGCGGGGTCGTAAAGCCGTGCCGCCAGGGTGGTGGTTCCGACGTCCACCGCCGCACCGTAGCGGGAAAAAGCCGGGTCGCCCACTTTAAGCGCCCCCTCCCCTTCGGTGACGGCACGGGCGGCGGCTTGGGGTTCGGTTTCCAGCCATACCTCCCCTAACGCTTTGGTACGGCAGGCAAGCCGCACCCCCGATTTCAGCTCTGCGGGGGTCAGAAGCTTCTTTTCCTCGGCGGTGACGGGAGACAGGGCGCCCCGTGCCACCACCCTACATTTGCCGCAGCTGCCCCGCCCGCCGCAGGGGTGCTCCCCTTGCGTGAGCGCCGAAAGCCCGGTGCCATAAGGCACCGAGCGTACTGTTCCGTTGACGGTCGCTTGAATTTTACTCATTTTAAAAAGATCGCCCCGAAATAGGTGACGGTATCCTTCCCGTTGATATACTTCATCCCCGCAAGGGCGGCCAGCTCCGTCACGTTGATGCCGTAGGCCTCCAGGGAGGCCACGGCCTCTCCCGGAAAGCGGCAAGGCTCGTCGGTGGCTTTGGCACAGCGGTTACAGACGCGGCAACCGCCTGCGGCCAGATGCAGAGCATCGGGGGCAAGGGTACGAAGCGCCCGCGCAAGGCGGTTATGTACCTCCCGCTGGCGTTGCATTCCCTCGATATCAAAGCTATCCTCAAGGGTGCCTACCGTCTGATAGACCACGGCGGTCTTATAGGCCTTGAGGTCCGCCATCAGTTCGTGGATATCGCCGATATCCGGCGGGCAGGTCCAGCATTTGCCGTACTGTCCGCAGGCGTTGGACTTACAATACTCCAAAAAGACCTCCCGCAGCACCAGCGAGGAAACGGGAACGGCGGCGGCCTTAAAGGCGCCCCCTTCCAGGGCTTTTTCGATCAGCTTATTTTCCATAATATTCCTTTGCCGTCTCAAAGAAGGCGTTCAGATTTTCCCAGGGGGACAGGGGCGGAATGTCACAGCCGGAGGAGAGCAGGAAATTGGGGTATTTACTGCACTCCTCCAATACCGCACGGGTGGCTTTTTTCACGTCCTCGGGGCTACCGAAGCGTAAGATCCCGGCGGGATCCACGTTGCCCATCACGGGAACCCCCGCAGGGGCTTTTTCCAGCATGGCGGAAAGCTGTACCGCGTTGCCGAAATGGTAGGCGGCGGCGCCGTTTGCGAAGATAGACTGAGCCATATCGCCCACGTTATCGCCGCAGTTATGATAGATGACGATAAAATCCTCGTCCTGCACCGCGGCGATGATCTTTTTGACGTAAGG
>CAYLIT010000064.1:3655-9157 GCA_964383835.1 uncultured Eubacteriales bacterium | reverse complement strand
AACGTTTTTATAAAACCGATAAAAGCCGTGGGCAGAACAAAAAAGGCGTCGGCCTGGGGCTGTACATGGTAAAAAGCATCATCGATGCGCACGGCGAGGACCTTTTTGTAACGTCCAAGGAGGGCGAATTTGCAGAATTTGCCTTCACGCTGAATGAAGATACAGGAGGATTTTGATGGAAGATCTCAATAATAATCAACTGCCCGAAGAGCAGCAAGCTGCCGCAGAGCAGGAACAGCCTGCCATTGAGCAACCCGTGGCAGAACAGCCTGCCGTGGAACGACCCGCCGCAGAGCCTGCGGCAGAACAGCCCGCAGCTGAAGAGCCGGCTGCAAAACGGCCTGCTCCTGAGCGTCAATGGCAGGGCGGCTATACCTACCAGAATCCCAACCCCTATCAGTATGGGGGCGGGAGCCCTTATCAGCAACCGCAAAAAAAGCGCAATAATACCCCGTTGATCGTCATCTCCTGCATTGCGGCGGGGCTGATGCTGATCTGTTGCGGCGTGATCGCGGCGGCCGCCTTCTTTGGCTTCTCCGGCCTGGTGGATGTGGAGGAGTGGCAGACCGGCAGCGAACAGTCGCAGACCGAAGAGAAAAACGAAAGCACCGACGCCACCGAAACCACCGGTAACGCCCAGCGTGAAGAGGGTGCGGTCTATAATATTCCCGAGATCACCAAGGAAGAAAAGAAGGGTGAGGAGCTTTCGCTGGTCGAGATCAATAAAAAGGTCAAAAACAGCGTGGTGGGCATCCTGATCTCTGAAAAGAACGACGGCGAGGCCGTATTCTCCGGCTCCGGCTTTATTATCAGTCAGGACGGCTATATCATGACCAACGACCACGTGGTAGAGGGTGCCGCCCGGGTCAAGGTGGTGCTCAGCGACGGCATCACCGAATACGAAGCCGTCATCGTGGGTGAGGACGAGCGCTCCGACCTGGCCATCCTGAAGGTAGAGGCCACCGGCCTGGAGCCTGCCGAGCTGGGAGACAGCGACCAGCTGGAGGTAGGCGAGACGGTAGTCGCCATCGGAAACCCCTACGGCATGGAGCTGGCGGGTAGCGTCACCGACGGTATCGTTTCGGCCATGAACCGTAAGATCCAGATGAACGGAAGCTTTATGACCCTCATCCAGACCAATGCCGCCATCAATCCCGGCAACAGCGGCGGGCCTCTGGTCAATGCTTACGGCCAGGTCATCGGCATCACCTCTTCTAAATTGGTGGCCACCGATTACGAGGGCATCGGCTTCGCCATTCCGATCAACCATGTGGTGGATATTTCCGGCGAGCTGATCACCTACGGCTATATCAAGACCCGCGCCTATATCGGCATCCAGGGCAGTGATCTCACCACCGCCTACGCCCAATATCACGGCCTGCCCCAGGGCGTCTACGTTTCCTATGTGGACCCCGATTGCGATGCAGCCAAAAAAGGCCTGAAGGAAGAGGACGTGATCATCGGCTTCAACGGGCAGGAGATCACCTCCATGGCCGAGCTGAACGATCTGAAGGATTCCTTCCATCCCGGCGATACGGTCTCTATCAAGGTCTGGCGTGATAATAAGGAATTTGAGATCACCATTACTCTGACAGAGGCATTCTAATCTGAAAACCCCTTGATTTTTCTTGAAAAATCAAGGGGTTTTGTTGTTTTCTGCCAAAAAGAGGTGTATAATGGTAAAAAATAGGGAGGCGATAGAATGAAAGGCTTTGTTTTTGATTTAGATAATACGCTGTTTGATCGCTATGCCACCTTGACCGAGATCATGACCCGGCATTACGAAGCGATCAAGGACTATATCAACCCCGGCTACGACCTGCCCCGTGCGCTGAATCACGCATTACATACCGAAAAGCTGTTCGTGCAGGAATTCGCCTGGCCGGGGGTGTACGAGCACCTGGTAGCGGAGCATTTCTTTAATGCGGATAAAACGCCCACCTGGGAGCAGTTCCGGGAATTTGTATTGGGGAACTTCGCTAAGATCGCCGTGCCGTTTTCCTTTGCCAAGCCGATCTTGGATAAGATCCGTGCCAAGGGCTATAAGGTGGCGCTGCTTACCAACGGCTCCATCTCTTTGCAACAGGATAAGCTGCGGCTGATCGGTCTGGAGGATTCCTTTGACGTGATCGTTTGCGCCTCGCCCAAGGAGGGGGATACAGACTTTCCCATCCAGAAGCCCGATCCTGCTCCGTTTTTATATACGGCAGAAAAGATGGGCTTTGCTCCGGAAGAGCTGTATTACGTGGGGGATAACCCGGTCAACGATATCCTGGGCGCCCAGGCGGCAGGGTACGTACCGGTGTGGATCCGGGCACAAAGCCCTTGGTGCCGTCCTAACGATCAGATGCCCGCCCTTTGCTACGATGACGTACGTGGCTTGGAGGAATTGCTGTAATATTCGTGTTTTATACAAGTTTGTCTCGGTAATGACCATTTACATATTTAAAATCGTATGATAAAATACTAAAAAACAAAAACGGAGGTACAACGATGTTTGGTTCAAAACTGGAAGTGAGAAGATTCGAGGACAGGATCCTGAAGTATGAGGAGATGCCGGTCGTGGAGGGGAAGATCCTTTTATACGGACATTCTCTCTTTACCCGTTGTTCACCGATCAGAAGTGCGGTGGAAAATCCGAATATCGAAGAGGAATTGCGGATGAATGACGGCTCTCAGGCGATCGTCAACCACGGCTTCGGTACCAGCAGTGCGGATGACCTGCTGTACTATTATTCCAGAATGGTGCGCCCCTATAAGCCCAAGGCCTTGGTGCTGGCTACTGCGGCAAACGATTTCGCCTACGGTTATTTCCCCAAGGATGTCATTGATATTCAAGCTCGTCTCATCGATTGGTTCAAGGCAGATTTCCCCGGCGCACCGGTCTACTGCATGAATTATCTGCCCAACTGCAAGACCCCCACTTCAAAAATTTATCTCAATGCACGTGCACAGTATAATGAACTTTTAGAGGACTATTGCAAGAAAAACGATTGCATCTATATTGCGATGGAAAAGATCCCGTTCCTTTATTCCAAGGCGGGAGACAGTACTGCCTACAATTTAAATGAAGAAGATATCGGGGACTATAGTAAGATCAAGTCTATTCACTACGTAGGAGATCAGGTGCATTTCAATCCGGCCGGTTATCAAAAGTTTATTGCCTGGTTCCGTGACTTCTTGGATCAGGAGGGCTTGCTGTAATGTTCGGTTCCCGATTGGAAGTTAAACGATTTGAAGAAAATATTCGTCAGTACGAAGCTCAGCCGGTGGTCACCGGCAAGGTGCTGTTCTACGGTCATTCCCTGTTTACCCGTTGCTCCTTTATCTTTCAGGAGCGTCATCCCGAGCTGCCCCTTCTGGAGCAGGAGGTACGGATGAAGGATGGCTCTCAAGCGGTGGTCAACCACGGCTTCGGTACCAGCAGTGCTGACGATCTTTTGTATTATTATGACCGCATGGTTCGCCCCTATCAGCCCCGTGCCCTGGTGATGGCGGTTTCGGATAATGATGCAGGCTTTGGTTACAGCCCCGCCGAGATCGTGGATATCCAGGCACGGCTCATCGATTGGTTTCAAGCCGATTTTCCAGGCGCTCCGGTCTACTGCTTCACCTGGAACGCTTATCCCAAATATAAGGACGGCCCCAACCGTTCCCGCCTGCTCCGAAAAGAGTACGATCAGTTGTTAGAAGGCTACTGCGCTCAAAAAGAGGGGGTCACCTGTATTCGTCTGGTAGATCAGCCCTTCTACTATGAGGATCCTGCAGACGTGGGCGATTACGACAAGATCCGTGAGGATATCTTCAGTCATGATCGGGTGCATCTGAATCCCGAGGGCTATGGTTATTTTATGGAATTTATCCGCGATCTTTTAGAGAAAGAAGGTTTATTGTAATGTTCGGATCAAGATTGGAAGTCAAACGTTTTGAAGAGGATATTCTGAAGTACGAGGCACGCCCGGTGGAAACCGGCAAGATCCTTTTTTACGGTCATTCTCTTTTTACCCGTACTTCTTTTATTTATTGCGACCGTCATCCCGAAAAGAATCATCCCCTGCTGGAAGAAGCGGTGCGGATGAAGGATGGCTCTCAGGCGATTATCAACCACGGCTTCGGCACCAGCAGTGCCGACGATCTGCTGTATTACTACGACCGCCTGGTGCGTCCCTACGCACCCCGTGCGTTGTTTTTGGCCACTGCCGGTAACGATATCGGCTTTGGCTACAGTGCCGCCGAGATCATGAATATCGAGGCGACCCTCATCGATTGGTTCCAAGCAGATTTTCCCGGTGCCCCGGTTTATTGCTTTGGCCGCACCCCCACCCTCAAAAGGAAGGGTGTTGTGGATGCTTTCGTTCGGATCGGTCTGGAATATAATGATCTTTTAAAGGATTATTGCGCTCAAAAAGAAGGGGTTACCTATATCGCATTGAACGAAGCTCCCTGCTACTTTGAAAAGCCCGAGGATATCGGCGATTACAACAAGGTCTGGGATGACGTTTACGATACCGACCAGGTTCATCTGAACAAAATGGGTTATGGACGTTTTATGGAGTATATCCGCGATCTTTTAGAGAAAGAAGGCCTGCTGTAATGTTTGGTTTGCGATTAGATCTTGACCGTTACTACGAGCAGGTGTGCTGGATCGAGGAACGCCCCGTGCAAACGGGGAAGATCCTTTTCTACGGCGATTCCTTTTTTGCCCACAGCTCCTTTACCTATCGCCGCCGCAAGCCCGAAAACCCCAAGCCTATTTTAGAGGAAGAGGTACGGATGAAGGACGGCTCGGGGGCAATCCTCAACCACGGCTTCGGCGGTGCCAGCACCGATGAACTGCTGTATTATTATCATCGCCTGGTGCTTCCTTATAAACCCCGTGCGCTGGTGGTGCATATCGGCAGTAACGATCTGGGCTACGGCTACAGCGTGACCGAAACCATGGATCGTATCGGCCTCTTGGTGGATTGGTTTCAACACGATTTTCCCGGTGCTCCCGTTTATCTCTTGAACCGCACCCCCGGCATTGCTAATATCGGGCTGGTCAACCGTGCGACCCACCTACGGGACGAGTACAACCAAATGATGGAGTGGTATTGCTCTTCGAAATCCGGTGTCAAGCTGGTTCGGATGAATGAGTTCCCGTTCCTTTTCGAGGATCCTGACGATATCGGCAATTACGATAAGATCCGCACCGATCTTCACGATCCTGATGGAAAACACCTCAATGCAACGGGTTATGGAATGCTGATGGATTGGTATCGTACGTTCTTGGAGAAAGAGGGCCTGCTGTCGTGAATAAGGTACAAGCGTTTTTAAAGAAAAAGGATATTGAATTTTCCTGGAAGCGGTATTTCATTGATGCTTTGGGTGCTATGGCTCAGGGTCTGTTTTGTTCCCTCTTGATCGGCACCATCATCGATACCGTCGGTGATCTCACCGGCTGGGGCTTTTTGGTGGAGATCGGCAAATATGCCTCTGCCATGTCCGGTCCGGCCATGGCCA
>CAYLIT010000064.1:0-3645 GCA_964383835.1 uncultured Eubacteriales bacterium | reverse complement strand
GCTGTTCTCGCTGGCGGCAGTCGGAAGCGCCGCCAACGGCCTGGGTGGTGCCGGCGGCCCTCTTGCGGTATTGGTCATCGCCATCATTGCCGCTGAATGCGGTAAGTTAGTGTCCAAAGAGACCAAGGTGGATATCCTGGTCACCCCCTCGGTCACCATTCTGATCGGCGTGGCTCTTTCTGCCGGCATTGCGCCCTATATCGGCAAGGCGGCAAGCGCCTTCGGTACCCTGATCATGCAGGCTACCGAGCTGCAGCCGTTCCTGATGGGGATCGTGGTCTCGGTACTGGTGGGCATCGCCCTCACATTGCCTATTTCCTCTGCGGCCATCTGTGCAGCATTGGGACTCACCGGCTTGGCCGGCGGTGCGGCGGTAGCCGGCTGCTGTGCCCAGATGGTGGGCTTTGCGGTTATGAGCTTTAAGGAAAACCGCTGGGGTGGCCTGGTCTCCCAGGGTCTCGGTACCTCCATGCTGCAGATGGGCAATATCGTCCGCAACCCCAAGGTGTGGATCCCGCCCATCGTCACCTCCGCCATCACCGGCCCCCTGGCCACCTGCCTCTTTAAATTGGAGATGAACGGCCCCGCCGTCTCCTCCGGCATGGGTACCTGCGGTCTGGTCGGTCAGATCGGCGTTTATACCGGCTGGGTGGAGAGCGGTAACCCTATCACCGCCTTTGATTGGATCGGCCTTGTGTTGATCTGCTTCGTTCTTCCTGCGGTTCTGACTTGGCTGGGCGGTCTGCTCCTTCGGAAGCTCGGCTGGATCAAAGAGGGCGACCTCAAGCTATAACATAATAGGTAAAAAACGTTCAAAACACCCCGTTTTCGGGGTGTTTTTGTTTTTTTAAATTTTTATCTTTTTAATAAAAAGGTATTGATTTTTCATATTTTTTTGTTATAATTTAAATCAAGTGGAGTCTAAATGGGTGCTAAGTGTCTATTTAGTGGGTGAAAATGCGAAAGGAGGTGCATACATGGTTTATCTGACCGGCTATTACGAAAACTTCGTTGACGAAAAAGGCCGTGCGATCCTGCCTAAGGAGTTCAAGGAACTGATGGGCGGCGATCTGGTGTTGACCCGTGGCCTGGATGATTGCGTGTATGTACTGACCCGGGAAGCATGGCTGGATCTGCAGAATAAGTTGGCCGCCATGCCCATGTCCAAAGGCCGGGGCGTCTCTCTTTTCTTCAACGCCCATAAAAAGGACGTGGCGCCCGATAAACAGGGCCGTATCCAATTGCCCATCAAGCTGCGTGAGTTAGCGGCCATCGAGGGCAAGGCGGTCATCATCGGCAACGGCAATCGGGTGGAGATCTGGTCCCCCGAGCGTTATGCTGAAATGGAAGCCAAGATGGATAGCGCCAGCATCGTTGCGGCCATGGATGAGTTGGGCTTCTGATGAAGGACTTTGCGCATTATAGTGTAATGGCCCGTGAATGTATCGACGGTCTGTCCATCGATCCGAACGGGATCTACGTAGATGCTACCCTGGGCGGCGGCGGGCACAGCAGCCTGATCGCCGAACGGTTGCGGGGCGGCCTTCTGATCGGCATCGATCAGGACCGCGACGCCATCGCGGCGGCCACCAAACGACTGGCGCCCTACGGGGAACGGTTCCGGGCGGTCAAATCCAACTTTTCGGCGTTGCGTGCAGTGCTGGACGAGCTGGAGATCCCCGCCATCGACGGCATCTTGTTTGACCTGGGTGTTTCCAGCTTTCAGTTGGATGAAGAAAGCCGCGGCTTTTCTTATCGGTTTGATGCGCCCTTGGATATGCGGATGGATCGCGAAAGCCCTCTGGATGCTTATCAGGTGGTCAATACCTATTCCAGGGAGCAGCTGACCGATATTTTGTATCGCTACGGTGAGGAGCGGATGAGCCCTCGTATCGCGGCGGCCATCTGTAGGCAAAGGGAAGAGGCCCCCGTTGAGACCACCGGCCAACTGGTAAAAATAATTGAAAAGGTGTTCCCGCCCAAGGAGCGCTACGGTAATAAGCACCCTGCAAAACGGACCTTCCAGGCGATCCGCATCGAGGTCAACGGGGAACTGAAGATCTTAGAGCAGGCGCTCAGAGACGCGGTTGCGGTGCTCAAGCCCGGCGGCAGGATCGCCGTCATGACCTTCCATTCGCTGGAAGACCGCATCGTTAAGACAACCTTTGCAGATCTGGCATCGGGCTGTATCTGCGATAAAAATCTGCCGGTCTGTGTCTGCGGCCGCAAGCCGGTCGTCAAGCAGGTGACCCATAAGCCGATCACCGCCGGCAAAGAAGAGCTGGCAGAAAATAACCGTTCCAAGCCCGCCAAGCTGCGGGTGGCGGAAAAGAAGTAGAATGAAGTAGAAAGAAGTAGAAAGAAGGAGGCCGAAATGAGAAAATTTAATATTCGGGGGGTCCGCTGGTCTGCGGTACTGTGCCTGGTACTGTTCATGGCCGTGGGTGGATATCTCTTATACAGCCATATTGCTCTCAACGAGGTCTCCAGCGACCTGCTTGCCGCCAAGTCCGACCTGACCAAGCTGGAAGGCGAGACCGGTGCTTTGCAGGTATCCATCGAAAGCAAGAATTCCATGGACGAGATCGAGCGGATCGCCACCGAGGAGCTGGGGATGGTCAAGATCGAGAATTATCAGATCCAGACCATCAACCTGCTGACCGACGATACGGTAGAGATCATTAAGGACGAGCCGACCGGCGATAGCTGGTGGGACGGCGTCGTGGCAGAATTTAACATTATTTTGGAATATCTGAGCTGATACCTAAATAAAAGTGAAACGAGAGTGGGAATTTATTCTTACTCTCATTTTGCGCTTTATATGGGCGGAAAATTTTGGGGGATTTTGGCTCGAAAAATCCTCCGTTGTGACGATGGTGTAATTTTACACCGCCTGTTTTGCGGTGAGAAAGGGGTTTCGCATGGGAAAAGGACCGAGCCGTTCGATGGTGAACAGAAGCACGGTGATGCTGGCGATCTTTGCGGTGGCGTTGCTGCTGTGGCTGGCGGGAATGCTGGTGAAATATCAGATCGTAAACTATAGTTATTATCAGACGAAGGCCATCAGCCAGCAAACGATGGACACCACTCTGAACGCCCAGCGTGGAACCATCTACAGCCGTAACTATACGGCTCTGGCCAAATCCGCCTCGGTGGAAACGGTGTATATCGCCCCCAACTCCATCGATAAGGACGACCTGGCTGAGTGTCGGCTGATCGCCTCGGGGCTTGCCGAGATTTTGGGGGTGGATGAGGAGACCGTCTACCAAAAGACCCAAAAAAATAACTACTACGAGCTGATCAAGCGCCGCATCGAATCGGACGTGGCCGATAAGGTCCGCGCCTTCGTGGACGAAAACGACCTAAAGGGCATCCACCTGGTGGAGGATACCAAGCGGTATTACCCCTATAACAGCCTGGCCTGCCATATTTTAGGCTTTACCGGCACCGATAACGTCGGGTTAGACGGCATCGAGTCCATCTATAACGAATATCTGCAGGGCACCTCCGGCAAGCTGATCACCGCCAAGAATGCGGTGGGTACCGAGTTGCCCATCGAGTACGAGACCTACGTAGAGGCCGAAAACGGTAAAAACGTGGTGCTGACCATCGATGAGACGGTGCAGTACTATCTGGAAAAGCACC
>CAYLIT010000063.1:0-9313 GCA_964383835.1 uncultured Eubacteriales bacterium | reverse complement strand
AAACTGGATCTGGATAATTCCATCTACGGCAAACCGCTTCTTACCCACGAGGCCTGTATCCAGGGCACCTACTGCGATCTTTCTCTCAAGGACCGCTACCGCGGCACCCGGATCGGCGATACCGAATTCATTTCCTCCATCGAAAAGCACCTGGAAGAGCGCGGACTTTTGGAGCGCGCCCCCCTTTACTACCGCAATTCTGCGGCATGGCAGCGCATCCTTCGAAAGCATTGCTTTGAAACCATCCGCCGGTGCGAAAGCTTTGCCGGCTACGATTTCCTGGGGGATATCGATACCCATTGGCACACCTTTGGCTATTGCGTGGGTATGATGAACGAATTCTACGAGCTAAAGCCCGGCGAAACGGTCCAAAACGTACTGCGCTACAACAGCGATGCGGTTCTGCTGGCCGATCTGCCGGAATGCTTGAGCTATGAGTGCGGAGCCCGGGCCGAGATCCCCCTGCATCTCTCCAACTACGGAAAATCGCTGGATAAAGCAACCCTCCTTCTGCGTGTAACCTGCGGCGGTAAGGTACTTTTGCGTAAAACCGTCCACACCAACGCCCTTCCTGCCGGCGAGATCACCGGTCTTTATACTCTTTCCTTCCGGATGCCCTATGTGGAAAAGCCCCAGACGGTCAAGCTTTCCGCAACGCTGTTCGGCGACGATACCGACTGCGAAAACGAATGGGAGCTGTACCTCTTCCCCAAATTCTCCTTCAAGCGTCCCTCTGCCGCAGAACTGCGCAAAGCCGACGTGATCGTCACCGAGCAGATCGACGAAGCCGCTCTGCAGGAAGCCCTTGCAGCCGGGAAACGGGTGGTGCTGTTCGGAAACGGACCCTTCGCCACGGTGGATGCCAAGTTCCAGCTTTCGGTGGCAGGCCGTACCCACGGTCATTTAGCCACCGTTATCGAGGATCACCCGCTGATGGAGGACTTCCCACACGAAGGCTTTTGCTCCTGGCCGTTCCGCAAGATGATGGAGTCCACCCACGCCGCATTGCTGGAGCTGCCCCGTCTGCCCCACGCCCCCATTATCGATATCGCATCGACTTATAAAAACGCTCATCGCGAAGCCTTCCTCTTTGAATACAGCGTAGGAAAAGGCAAGTTGGTTGCCTGTACCTTCACCTTTGAAGAGGATGATCCCGCCGCCAGATGGCTGAAGGCCAAGATGATCTCTTACGCCATGAGCGAGGAATTTTCTCCCCGCGATGCCATCACTCCGGCCGAGCTTTCTGCCCTTTGCCGTCTTCCCTCCATCGATGCTGTGGGGAACGTCAACGAGGCTCAGAACGCCAACGATATCACCATGACCAAGTAATAATACCCCCCGCATAGCGGGGGGATTATTATTATTTAAAATACGCAACCGGCGCCACGCCCACCATACGGTGAAATTCCGCCGAAAAATAAGAGGCGCTTCCAAAACCGCTCAACCGCGCCACCTCGCTCACCGAATAATAACCGCTCTTCAGCAGATTTTTCGCCAGATCCATCCGCAGGTTCTTCAGGTAGGCAGAGGGCGTGATCCCATATTCCGCCTTAAAAACGCGTCGCAGATAGGATTCACTGACCCCCGCATAGTCCGCCAGACTTGCTATACTCATCTGCGAATCTTTAAAATGAAGCTCCATGCGGCTTTTAGCCGCCAACACTACGGGATTGACCTGCTCGTTTTTTTCGCTCAATTCGTCCCGTTCCAGCAAGGAAAGGATCTCATAAAAGATCGCCATCGCTGCCGCATCACGGGGAAAGCCGTGGCGGTATACCGAAAGCAGACGTCGAAACAGGTCTTCCGCTTCGGCGATATTCTTACCGGAATAAACCTGAATATCCAGATCCCGCCGCTCATCCACCATGGTAAAATGGACCGCGATCATCTTGCCTGCCTCCAGGATCACGTTCTCGTAATCCATCCCCGCCGGCACGTAGGTCATCGTTCCGGGGCCGGAAAGCAATGAAACGCTCTCTGTTTCCAGGGCGACCACACCGGAATAACGGTACGTCAACCCATGAAAAGGGCGACCGGAAACCGAAGTCGTATTTCTTTTATCAAAGCTTGCATAAAAAACCTTCAGGCCGGTTAACAGCGCATCTCTTCCAAAATCCATAGTTCTCATCTCCTCATCTATAACTCCATTGTATCACCACATACGCGATTTTGCAAGTTCCGATTTTCTAAAGTATATATCGAAAAATACGATTGAAAGCCCTCACTTTCCTTTGTTATAATAAAATAAAAAAAGCCGGAGGAATCATCATGGATTTAAAAGCCAAAATTCAAGAAGCAGTAAAACGTGAGGGTATCGACCTCATTGGTTTCGCACCCAAAAGCCGCTTTGAAGGTCTGCCGCCCCGTTTAAACCCCTTCACCGTTTTTCCGGAGGGTAAGACCGTCATTATGGTGGGTAAGCGCATCTGCCGCGGTTCCTTGAGAGGAATCGAAGAGGGCAGTAATTTCGGCGATTACAGCCGTTTTGGCCTTAAGAGCCTGGAGGACGATTTTCTTGCCATCGCCTGCTACGGCGTCACCAACGCCTTAGAAGACGAGGGATGGGAGGCCGTCCCCCTGTTCCCCAACCCGTCCGAGATCGCACCCACCGGTGTATCAGTCGCGGAAGGCCGTGAAGCCCCCAACGTTTTCCCCGACTTTACTTATGCGGCGGTTGCCTGCGGTCTTTGTGAGATCGGCCGCAGCGGACTCCTGCTCTCCAAGCAGTTCGGCTCCCGTCAGCGCTTCCACATGATCGTCACCGATGCAGAGCTGGAGCCCACACCACTGTTGACCGAGAGCATCTGCACCCAGTGCGGTAAATGCGCCGAGATCTGCCCCCTGGGCGCCATCGGCAACAAGACCGAGATCATCGAGATCTGCGGCAAAAAGATGAAAGTGGCCGTTGTGGACTACGAAAAATGCAAAGCCTGCAAAAACGGTGCCATTCCCAACCGTTTCTGCAACGACGCCTGCCCCGATCGGGTAGCGGCCCTCTGCAACCGCACCTGTATGTGTGAGCTGGAGGAAAAACAGCAGATCGGTAACTGCTTTGAAAATCAATTCCGCACGTCGGAAGTATGGAAGCGGGTGTAAGCCATGAAGCTGACCTCACAAATGATCAAGGATAAGGCCAAAGAACTGGGCATCGACTGCATCGCCATCGGTAATATCGAGCGGTTTGAAAACGCCCCCAAGCTGATGAGTCCCCAATCCTATTTCCCCGGCGCAAAGTCCGTCATCGCCCTGGCCATGCGGATCCCCCGCGGAACCTATCGCGGCATCGAAGAGGGTACCCATTGGCACAACTATACCTTTTATGCCTACAACAAGTTAAATACCCTCTTCCGCCCCAAGAAAAGCTATGAATTAAGCTGTTTTATTGAAGATCACGGCTGGGAAGCGGTCCTGCATTTCCCCGCCGTTCCCGAGGGTCAGGGCGGTAAACCGCCGGTAGCGGAAGGAAAATTGCCCACCGACGTGGTTTGCAGTATCCGCCCCATCGCCGCCGGCTGCGGATTGGGTGAGATCGGATATTCCAAGGTCTTTCTGACCAAGAAATTCGGTCCCCGGGTTCGCTTGGGACTGATCTTCACCGATTGCGAGCTGGAGCCCGATCCCATTTTGGATACCGGCGATCTGTGCCTCCATTGCGGTGCTTGCGTAAAGGATTGCCCGGGCAATGCAGTCCCCTCGCTGAAGGAGACCCACAAACGACTGGAGATCGACTTCGGTGAAAAGAAGGTGTGGTACGGCGACGTGCAGATGGGACGTTGTACCCTCTCTCACCACGGCTTCAATAATGAATGCTCCCCCTGCCATAAGAAGGAGTTCCCCAACATGGCCTTTGCCGTACGCAACACCGAGATGACCGAGGAAGAAGCCTATATTCTTTGCTATTCCATGGCCACCGCCAAATGGAAAAGAAAGCTGGGCAACAATCAAGCGCTGGAATACTACAATTATATTATAAACCACACCGGCTATTTTGCCATCTGCGGTGCCAAAGGCTGTATCCGCGCCTGTATGGATAAACTGGAAAAGGCGGGCCGGATTGAAAATACCTTCCACAATCAGTTCTATAAAAAGCCAAGCTGGATCATTCCCAATCAACCCACCAACATCAGCACCGGCGTCAACCCCTTCCGGGAGCAATACCTGGATGAGCGGTACCCCGGAATTCGCGAAGGAGAATATATCAAAAAATAGAAAAAAATGGGGCTATTTGCCCCATTTTTCTTGTATTTCAGCAAAAAACATGATATGATAAATAAAAAACAAAAGGAGTATTTAAAAATGGGAAAGATCAAAGCAACATTGGCAGAATTCAGAGAATTTATCAGCAAGGGCAACATCCTGGATATGGCTGTCGGTGTAATCATCGGTAATTCCTTCAAAGCCATCGTCACCTCTTTGGTCGATAACATCATTATGCCGCTCGTCGGCTTGCTGCTGGGTGGCAAAAGCTTTGCCGCTCTCAGCTTCACCTTCCGTGAGGCGACCGTTGCATACGGCATCTTTATTCAGAACATCGTTGATTTTCTGATCGTGGCCGCCTGCCTGTTTGTGACCCTGAAGGTCATCGCCACCCTCTCCAATATCCGTAAAAAGAAGGAAGAGGAAGAAGCCGCCGCAGAGCCCCCCGTAAAAGCGGACGACGTTGTTCTGCTGGAGGAGATCCGCGATCTTCTAAAGGAGCAAAAGAATGGCTAAGATCAAAGGCGTTCATCATATTTGTCTTAAATCTAACGGCCTTGAGCAATTTGAAGAGTTGATCCATTTTTATAAAGACATATTAGAGCTTCCTGTGGTTTATCACTGGGGCGAGGGTGAAAAGCAAGGCATGATGCTGGACACCGGTGCCGGTTATCTGGAACTCTTCCCCAACGCCACAGATCGCCCCGGTCAAGGGGCTTTACGTCATTTGGCATTAGCCACCGATGACGTGGATGGCTGTATCGAAGCGGTGCGGGCCGCAGGCTATAAGATCACCATTGAACCCAAGGACATGGTGGTAGGCGGCGTGCTTCCAGCACGGTTGGCCTTCTGCATCGGCCCTGTCGGTGAAGAGGTTGAATTTTTCTGTGAGAAATAAGAAAATACGGTAGGTTTTTTAAAGCCTACCGTATTTTTTATTTCTTCAATTTAATAAGATCCCAATTCAAAACAAACTTACAAAAAGCGTTCTCTTGATATTTTTCCAAGAGGTAGTAGATTCCTTTGGTGATAAACCAAGCAACGATACCGGAGATCGCACCGACAATGACCGCGGCAATCACGTCGGTGGGAAAATGTGCCATCAAATAATTACGGGAGAAGGCCATCACGATCACGTAAAGGAAACCAAGAGGCATCCACTTTTTGCGCCACGCAAGAACCAGAGCGGTAATACCTGCCATCGCAGCGGTCACGTGCCCCGAGGGGAACGAAAAGCCCTCCTCTGCCGGGGAGCCGACCGCCTGCCAGAAAGGACCGTAGGTTTCGGGGCTCCATTCAAAGGGACGCAAGCGAGCAACCTGGTCTTTCAAAACAATATTGGTGATCAATGCACCACAGGCGACAGCGCCAAAGAGACAAACACCGATTTTTCTCGTCTTTGAAAAGCACATCAGTACCGCAGCCAAAACAAACATCCAAAGACCTTTTTCGCCTATCAAAGTAATAAACTTCATGATAGGAGTCAACCATTCACCATGGCTCACCGCCAATTCGTGCATCCATTCCAAAAGATTGCGATCGAAAGCATAAAAATTCAAATTCAACCATTTAGCCATATTGGTTCCTCCTATCACGTTCTGCACTTATTATACACAATATGAGCCAAAAGTGCAAGATATACGAAAAAAATATATGCTATAATGTAATAAAACAGATCTACGATCTGTCTATTGGGTTGAAAGGAGTGTGAAAAGCATGGACGATCAAAAAATCATTCAACTGTATTGGGAACGATCAGAAACGGCCATTACCGCTACTGATCAAAAATACGGCCGTTACTGTCACTGTATCGCCTATAACGTCCTCCGTAACGACGAAGATGCAGAAGAATGTGTCAACGACACCTGGCTCAACACCTGGAATGCCATTCCCCCGCAACGCCCCCATCGCCTGCAAGCCTTTTTGGGCAAAATTACCCGCAACCTCTCCCTCAACCGCTACGAAAAACGTAATGCAGAAAAGCGGGGCGGCGGTGAACTGCCGCTGATTTTGGATGAGCTTTCGGAATGTATTCCCGTGGAACAACCCGACAGGATCGCAGATGACCTTGCGTTCAAAGATCTGTTGAATCGCTTTTTAGATACCCTTCCACCGCAAGAATGCAGACTTTTTGTCCGCCGCTATTGGTACATGAGCTCTATCAAGGAACTTGCGCGGGAATATCATATCAGCGAAAGCAAAGCCTCTGTTACACTCTTTCGAACACGGGAAAGACTCCGTACATATTTAGAGAAAGAAGGTGTGAACTTATGACAAACCAACAGTTACTTCATGACATCGGCGAGATCGACGACCGCTTCATCACCGCGGCTGCTCCAAATGAACCAAAACTGCACGTGATCCGTTGGTATGCCGCCGTAGCGGCCTGCCTTTGCCTGGTCATGGTAAGCGTTGGCCTATGGCAAAACGGACTCTTTACCAAGCCGGAGCCCCTCCCCACACCTAACGGCACAGAAACCGTTCCGGGCGGAACCGTAGACGGTCCCGAAGCCTTGGGTGGCGACGATAATCACGCCTATCATTACGCTTATCTTTCCAAGCTTTATATGATGGATAACGAATTGATCACCCTGTTGGAGCAACAGGGACACAAAGTTCAACAATGGCTCATAGGCAAAGACAGCGCAACCAAACAGACCGTCTATAAAGTCTCTGACCCGGACGACGTCCCCCTTCTTCTTGAAGCCATTGAAGAATTCAATATCTCCCGAAAAACCTTTGAGGAGCTGAACCGAAAAGAAATCGAATTTTATCAAAAAGATAATCCGAATTTAGTAGATGAGCTATGTTTCAGCGAAGAAGAATTAGATGCCCTCTTTTCCAAAGATCCCATCACCATCACCCGGGTATTTGCCTCCCCCTATGCCGTTGTTGTCAACGACCGTCCCTTTGCCCCGCATTTTTATCTCAATGCCACCGAGGAAGAACTGCAAAAATACGGCATTACCCAAGAAATGATCGAGGATAAGAAAGAACTGCTCTATGAGGACGAGATCATTCCAAAACCATAAGAAAAAGCCTACCCCGAAGGGTAGGCTTTTTGATTGAGAAATTACATCTCGGCGAGCTTCTTGAGGTTTTCTCTCTTCTCAACAGCGGCCTTTTCGCCTGCTGCAAAGAGGACTTCAGCTCTTTCGGGATTAGCACGAGAGAGTGCATTGTAACGAACTTCGTTCATGATGAAGTCACGATAGTTCATGGTGGGATCCTTGGAATCATAGGTCAAGGGGTTCTTGCCATCCTCGGCCAGAGCAGGATTGTAGCGATACAACTGCCAATAACCGGACTGAACAGCCTTCTTGGACTCTTCCATAGAGGTACCCATACCGCCCTTGATACCGTGGTTGATACAGGGGGCATAAGCGATGATGATGGAAGGACCGTTGTAAGCTTCAGCTTCAGCAAAAGCCTTAACGCACTGATTGTAGTCAGCACCCATGGAGACCTGAGCAACGTAAACGTAGCCGTAGGAACGAGCGATAGCGCCCAGATCCTTCTTCTTGGTCACCTTACCGGCAGCAGCGAACTGAGCGATGGAGCCGGAAGGAGTAGCCTTGGAAGCCTGACCGCCGGTGTTGGAATAAACCTCGGTGTCGAATACCAGAACGTTTACATCCTCGTTGGAAGCCAGAACGTGATCCAAACCGCCGAAGCCGATATCGTAAGCCCAGCCGTCACCGCCCAGGATCCAAACGGACTTCTTGGCGATAAAGTCTTTCTGAGCCAGGATGCTGGCAGCAGCAGCCTTACCCTTCTCGCAGCAATCAACCTTCTCCAGCTCAGCAACCAGCTTAGCGGTAGCAGCGGTGTTCAGCTTGGTGTCGTTGTAGGTAGCCTTCCACTCGGCGATGGCAGCCTTCAGGCTCTCACAGGTGGTGAAGCCTTCCAGCTCTTCGATCTCAGCGGTAACCTTCTCACGCAGCTGAGTAGCACCCAGGTACATACCCAGACCGTGCTCGGCGTTATCCTCAAAGAGGGAGTTTGCCCAAGCGGGACCGTGGCCGTTCTTATCAACGGTGTACGGAGTAGAGGGAGAAGAACCACCCCAGATGGAGGAACAACCGGTAGCGTTGGAGATATACATCCGATCGCCGAACAGCTGAGTCATCAGCTTGGCATAGGGAGTCTCGCCGCAGCCTGCGCAAGCGCCGGAGTACTCGAGCAAGGGAGTCTTGAACTGAGAGCCCTTAACGGTCTCAACCTTGAATACTTCGTTAACCTCGGGCTTCTCGGAAACCTTCTTGTAGTTATAGTTGAAGTACTTCTGCTCACCAACCTGAGAATCCAGGGAGCTCATAACGAGAGCCTTGTTCTTGGCGGGGCAGATAGCAGCACAGCTGCCGCAACCGGTACAATCCAGAACGGAAACGCCCATGGTGAAGGTCAGAGCGTCCAGACCCTTACCCATCATCTTCTTGGTCTTCATGCCTTCGGGAGCAGCAGCAACCTCATCGGCATTCAGTGCGAAGGGACGGATAACAGCGTGGGGGCAGACCAGAGAGCACTGGTTACACTCGATACAGTTCTCGGGGATCCACTGGGGAACGTCCACAGCGATACCGCGCTTCTCGAATGCAGCAGCACCCTGCTCCATATGACCGTCAACGTACTTCTCGAAAGCGGAAACAGGCAAGCTGTCACCCTTCTGAGCGTTGATGGGAACCAGGATGTTCTCAACGTATTCCTTCAGGTCAGCACGATCGCAATCAACGGTAACCTTAGCGGTCTCGGCAACTGCATCCTTCCAGGAAGCAGGAATCTCAACCTTGATAGCGCTGTTTGCACCGGCCTCGATAGCCTTATGGTTCATGTCAACGATATGCTGACCCTTCTTACCGTAGGAAGCGGTAGCGGCATCCTTCATGTACTGGATCGCCTCTGCCTCGGGGATCACCTGAGCGATCTTAAAGAAAGCAGACTGCAGAACAGTATTGATACGGCCGCCCAAGCCGATCTCACGACCGATCTTGATACCGTCGATGATATAAAAGTTGATGTCGTTTTCAGCCAGATACTTCTTCACGTTAGCGGGAAGCTTCTCGTCCAGCTCTTCAACGGACCAGGGGCAGTTCAGCAGGAAGGAGCCGCCCTTCTT
>CAYLIT010000062.1:5982-9333 GCA_964383835.1 uncultured Eubacteriales bacterium | reverse complement strand
GATGAGAGCTTCGACGAGCATCTGTGGCTGTCGCTGAAAAACGCCGACCTGGCGGTACAAAAAATCGCCGCCCTGTTGGGTGAGCTCGACCCCGAAAACGCCCTGACCTACACCGCTAACGCGGTGGAATACCGGGCAAAATTAGGGCTTTTGGAGCGCAACTATCAAACGATGGTGAACGGCGCCGCCCGCAAGACCATGGTGTTTGCCGACCGCTTCCCCTTTGCTTATCTGGCCCGGGATTACGGCCTGACCTACCACGCCGCCTTCAGCGGCTGTTCTGCCGAGACGGAGGCCAGCTTTTCCACCATCACCATGCTGGCACGGGAGGCCGACGAAAACGATCTGCCGGTGATCATGGTCATTGAGACCTCCGACCAGTCCATCGCAAAAACGGTCATTCAAAACAGCAACAACACCCAGCGTAAGATCGTGGTGATGGATTCCATGCAGTCGGTGACCCAAAAGCGCATCGACGAGGGCGAAACCTATCTTGGCATCATGGAAAAGAATTTAGCCGCACTGAAGCGTGCTTTATATTAAGGAGAGTACTATGGCACAGTTGATTTGCAACGGTCTTGCCCTCGGCTACGACGGCAAGACCGTTGCCGAGGACATCAATTTTGAGGTAAACAAGGGGGATTACCTTTGCATCGTGGGGGAAAACGGCTCCGGCAAAAGTACCCTTGTAAAGACCCTTTTACATTTAAAAAAGCCCATGGGCGGCACCATCACCTTCGGGGACGGGCTGACCCAGAAAATGATCGGCTATCTGCCCCAGCAGACCGTCGTTCAGCGGGACTTCCCCGCCTCGGTGAAGGAGATCGTGCTCTCGGGCTGTCTCAACCGTGGCGGCGTCGGCCCCTTCTACAGCAAGGCCGATAAGGAGCTGGCCCGCGAGACCATGGAAAAGATGGGGATCACCCATCTGGCGAACCGATGCTACCGGGAGCTTTCGGGCGGTCAGCAGCAGCGGGTGCTGTTGGCCCGCGCCCTCTGCGCCACCCGTGAGGCGTTGCTGTTGGACGAGCCGGTGGCGGGGCTGGATCCCAAGGTCACCATGGAGATGTACGAGCTGATCGCACGCCTCAACCGCGAGGACGGCATCACCATCATCATGGTCTCCCACGACGTGAGTGCCGCCATCCGCTACGCGTCTCACATTCTGCACGTCAGCCGCAAGCCCTTGTTCTTCGGCAAGACTACCGATTATCTTGAAACGCCGACCGGCAAAGCCTTTGCCGCCATGGGAGGTGATCAGTCATGAATTTAGCCCGTATCTTAAATTATTTTTCTTATCCCTTCGTGCAGTACGCGCTGATCGTAGGCGTGTTGATCGCACTCTGCTCCTCCCTGTTGGGCGTGACGCTGGTGCTCAAGCGGTTCTCCTTCATCGGGGACGGTCTTTCCCACGTGGCCTTCGGGGCCTTAGCCATCGCCATGGTCTTGAAGCTTTCCAATAATATGCTGTTGGTACTCCCCATCACCGTACTCACCGCCATCCTGCTGTTGCGGAACGGTCAAAACGCCAAGATCAAGGGTGATGCCTCGCTGGCGATGATCTCGGTGGGCGCTTTGGCGCTGGGGTACCTCATCATCAACAAATTTGCCAAGTCCGCCAACATTTCGGGGGACGTCTGCAGTACCCTGTTCGGTTCCACCTCCATCCTCACCTTAAAGCAGACGGACGTGTGGATCTCCGGCGGGATGTCCATTCTGGTGATCGTGCTGTTTTTGCTGTTCTACCGGCAGATCTTCGCCGTCACCTTCGACGAGACCTTTGCCACCGCGACCGGCGTGAAAGCCGATCTCTATAATCTACTGATCGCCGTCATCACCGCCCTGGTGATCGTGGTGGCCATGAACCTGGTGGGCTCTCTGCTCATCTCGGCCTTAGTCATCTTCCCCGCCCTCTCCGCCATGCGGGTGTTTAAAAACTTCAAGGCGGTGATCTTCTGCTCCGCCGTCATCTCGACCCTGGCCGCCTTTATCGGCATCGTCCTTTCCATCCTGGTGGAGGGCACCCCGGTGGGCTCCGCCATCGTCACCGTCAATATTATCGTATTTTTGGTATTCAGCCTTGTAGGCAAGCTTTTGGGAGGTAAAAAAGCATGAAAAAAATCATTTCTCTGTTATGGATCGCCATCACGCTCGTCACCGCCGCCGGTTGCGGCGGGGGTGAGGGAGCCGAGATCATTCTGGTACCGGATGATATGAGCCCCGTTGCCGTCTATTCTATGGCCGCCAATATTGCGCAGGACGTCAATTCCTATTCCGGCAGATCGGTGCAGGCGGAAGGCGAAGCCATCCTCAGCGAGGATAGCAGCACCGGCTACTACATCCGCATCAGCGACAGCACCGCTTGCTGCTTTGTGGATATCGACGCCTCCTTCCCCGACGGGATTGAGCCCCCCGAAGAAAACAGCGTTTTCCAATTATTCGGCACCATCAGCACCTGTCAGAACGCCGAAGGCAAGACCGTTCCCCGTTTCGATGCCACAAAGGTGCTCTACGAGGAAGAATTGAAGGAAATTTACGGAGAAGAATAATATTTTTAAAAAATCACCAAGGGCAAGTCACACCCTTGGTGATTTTTTTGTTGTAACATATTTACAAAGATTATAAAATATGTTATAATCTTTTTGACAATAATTGAAAGGAGCATCTATATATGTCTTTACCCGTTATTACCATTGCCCGTTCCTTTGGCTCCGGCGGTCGGATCATCGGAGAAAAGGTCGCCACCCTGTTGGGGATCCCGTTCTATGATCGCCACTTGATTCAGATCACCGCTGAAAAGAGCGGTTTTCACGCCGCCGTGGTGGAGCAGATGCAGCACCGCAAGCCCGCCAGTCTGCTTTACACCCTTTCCGGCTCCGGTATGGAATTTCCCCTGCAGGATCAGGTCTTCTTTGCCCAATCGGAGGTCATTCGTGAGCTGGCCGCAGAAGGCCCCTGCGTCATCGTCGGCGGCTGTGCCGACAGCGTTTTGGAGCACAAGACCAAGATCTTAAAGGTCTTTATCCACGGCCCCTTGGAGGAGCGGGCCGAACGTGCACGGGACGTTTACAAGCACGAGGCCAAGGATCATAAGGATTTCGTGAAGAAGATGGATAAAAAACGCAAGTCCTATTACGACTATTTTGCTCATCGCACCTGGGGCAAGGCGGATAATTATCACCTGTGCCTGGACAGCTCCATCGGCCTGGATTTAGCAGCAGACATTATTATGAGAACTGCAAGAGAAATGGCTGAAGAAAAATAATAAAGAAAAAATTATAAATAATAAAAAATGTGGAAACCCGTCCCCTTTTTGGGGGACGGGTTTCTTCCGATTTTATTCTTTTTTAT
>CAYLIT010000062.1:0-5882 GCA_964383835.1 uncultured Eubacteriales bacterium | reverse complement strand
TTATTTATTATTTATCCTTTTACCGTTTTGCGATCAATCTTAAATAGAACTCCACATAAAAAGAACATAGGGAAAGAGTAATTTTCTTTCCCTACTTTAAACTTTATAAATTGGCATCAACCACTTTTTGTTCTTGTTTTTCTGCGGTCGGGGACTTTTTTTACAGTCTCGGAAACCCGTCCCCTTTTTGGGGGACGGGTTTCTTCCGATTTTATTCTTTTTTATTTATTATTTATTATTTATCCTTTTACCGTTTTGCGATCAATCTTAAATAGAACTCCACGGTCTTACCGATGGTAGTGAGGGGAATGCGCTCGTCGTTGCCGTGGATGGTGCCCCGCTCTTCCTTTGAGAGGGCCATGGCCGAAAAGCGGTAGACCTTATCGCAGATTTTTCCGTAATGACGGGAATCGCTGCAGGCCAGCATCAGGTAGGGGGATACCAAAGCTCCCGGCCAGGTGGCGGCGATGCTCTCGGAAAGCTCTTGCCACTCGGTACAGTGCGTATCGGAGATGGGAGAGGGCTCGTTGCCGTCCATACAGGTGATCTCAACCCGGGGGTCGTTCACCGTGCGGCGGATATAATCGAGGGTGGACTCCACCGTCTCGCCGGGGATGATGCGCAGGTTTGCGGTCATTTTAGCGTAGGCGGGCATGACGTTGAGTCCCTTACTGCCCTGCATGGTGGTAAAGGCGCAGGAGGTACGCATCAAGGCGTTCAGCTCGCCGCCGGACTTTTTACAGATCATATCCAGCACCGGCTTAAAGCACCACAGATTGGCGAAGATCAGCCGATAAACGAAGGTAGAATGACGGCCCAGGATATTGAACATCTCTGCCGCAGGGCGGGTGAAACGCCGCTTGGCGGGGTGATCTTCCACCTTGATGCAGGCCTCGGAGAGCACGCCCACCGCCGTATGGGGCGGGGGTGCAGAGGCGTGGCCGCCGTTGGTTTTGACCTCGAAGGAGACGTTCATCAAGCCCTTTTCGGCGATACCCACCACCGCGCAGGGGCGCTTAACGCCGGGGAAGACGTTCTCGACCACGGCACCGCCCTCGTCCACCACTAAGGCAGGGTGGACGTTATTTTTCATAAACCAATCCACAATAGCGATGGCACCGTTGCCGTTGACCTCTTCATCGCCGCCGAAGGCGAGGTAGATATCGTGCCGAGGCACGAAGCCCTCTTTGATGAGCCGTTCCGCCGCCTGCAGGACGCCGTTAAAAGTACCCTTGGTATCCAACGTGCCACGACCCCACAGCACGTCGTTTTCGATAATTCCCTCAAAGGGGGGCTTTTGCCAGTTGGCTTCCTCCACCGAGACCACGTCGTAGTGGGCCATCAGCACGGTGGGGTCGCCCTCCTCCCTGCCCTTCCAATGAAACAGAAGTGCCCGGGGATCGGGACGGTGGAGGGTGCAGGTCTTATACACGTTCGGGAACATTCCCGGCAGAAGGTCGTACAGCTTTTGAAATTCCGCTTCGTCCTCCTTGGCGGGATCCCGGTCGGAGACGGTCTTACAGCGGATCATCGCCTGCAGATCGTCGATGGCTTTTTGGCGGTCGTAGTCCATCGCCGTATCGTCCACCGCCACCTCGGGCAAGGGACGAAACAGGGCGGCGCGCAGGAGGATCACCGCCAAAAACAGGGCAACCAGCCCCAAAAGGATCCAAAGAATGATCATTATAATTTTCCTTTCTTATAGAGCACGCGAGCCACGGCGATGGCGATCAGCGCGCCCACCGGTACTAAGATCCCCACCAAGCCGTCCAGCCCCTGTACGCCGCACATGGGCAGGATGATATAGATAGCCAGCATCACGCTCACGGGAGCCACCGCCAGCTTCCAGTTGCGGGAGATATACACCACGCCCAAAGCGCCGAACAGGGCGGGCAGGATGTTATTGAAGGCAGGCTCCAGGGCGGGGCTTTCCAGGATGGGAGTCAGGGGAACGATCATCAATACGCCCAGGGCGATGATGATAATGGTCACAATGGAGGAGGTGGCCACGGCGATGGTGGAGATGATCTCCGCTTCGCGGGTGCCGGGCTTGACCTCGGCATTCTCCATGGCGTTCATGGCGCAGGGAGCCTTGAGGTTGGTGATGTTACCGGTGACGAAGGCGAGATACGAGCTGCCCGCGCCCAGCATGGGGATATAGGTAAAAACTTCAATTAAACCGACGGTCCAGAAGATGGGGGCCACGCCGATGAGACCCTTCAGCACCACGCCCCAATCGGGCTTGAGCTGATAGATCAGCGCCACCAGCACCGGGAAGGCGGCGATGGCCACGGCCGAGACGGCGCCCCAAACGCGCCCGTCGATATGAATTTGTTCTTCGTACGTTCTTTTAGCCATTTTCTTAACCTCCGATCCAGTTGGTGATGGGAATGGCGGCGGCCATACCCAAGAGCATACAGATAGGCAGGGCGTAGTCGTTGATCCAGTTCCACTTGGTAACCTTGATCAAAAGACCGAACAGCGCCATACAGACGGCGGAGACCAGCATCACGAAGACCTTGGTCCAGCCTGCAAGACCGGTGCTGATATCGGTGAAGATCAAGCCCAAAAAGGCACTGATCATCCCCATGAAGAGGGCGGCGGTGACGATCTCGCCCCAGTTTTTATCCTTATTACGCATCTTGACCATGCCGCCCTGGATCTTTTTGCAAAGAACAGGGACCAGGATCAGGCCGACGATGATGCCTAAGGTCATGACGATGGCGATATTCAAAAACTGCCCGCCGGAGATGGCGACAGCCGATTCCTCCAAGGAGGTACCGGCGGCCTTGGCGGCAGATTCGGCGGCGGTCAGCTCGTAGGTGAGTGCACCGATGACCGAAAGGCGCAGCCAGGGCAGGGCTAAACCTAATTTTTTAGAGAGCACCAGCACGCCCATCAAGATCGAGACGGCGGGGGCGACGGTAAAGATGGCCGAGGAAACGACCGTCTTACGCAGGGTGGCGGTGGACATTCCGCACTCCTTGCCGGCCTTCCAGGCGCGCACCAGGAAGAACACCGACTGGGCGGTGACCAGCAATAAAATAGCACCGACGATCACAAACAGGATCGGGCTGTTCAGGCTGAATTCCATGATCATTCTCCTTAATATTTAAAGTATTGATAGTAGTTACATTCCAGGGTGCCGTTATACAGCTTACGGCGCTTATCGGCCGGGCGGCCGAACAGCTTTTCGAAATTCTTTTCGGGGGCGATCACAAAGTACCGCCAGCCGGGCTGTTTTTCAAAGACCTTGCCCATGGTGCGGTACAGCTCCCGCGCCTGCTCCACGTCCAGCAAGCGTTCACCGTAGGGCGGGTTGGTAACGACCATGCCGCGCGGGGTATCCAGGGTGAAATCCTTCACGTCCCGCACCCCGAAGGTGAGGCAATCGGCCACCCCGGCCCGCTTGGCGTTATCCAGAGCGATGGCCGTCATCTTGGGGTCGATATCAAAGCCGAAGCCACGGAACGGAATGGTCTTATCGGCCTTGGCGCGGGCGGCCTTACGGCGCTCCATCCAAAGCTCACGGGGCAGGCCGGGCCAATGCTCTGCCGAAAAGGCGCGACCGAGGCCGGGGGCCATATTCCGCGCCAGCATGGCGCCCTCGATCAAGAGGGTGCCGCTCCCGCAGAAGGGATCGTACAGCATGGTATCGGGATAGGGGCGGGCGATCATGCACATGGCCGCACCCAAGGTCTCACGAATGGGGGCGGGCTGAGCCGCAGGGCGGTAGCCACGCTTATGGAGGGCAAGACCCGAGGTATCCAGCATCAGCACCGCCCGATCCTTAAAGATAGAGAACCGCACGCTGAACAGCGGACCCGTTTCGGGGAAGAGCTCGCGCTTGTAGCGCCCGCTCAGCCGACGGACGATGGCTTTCTTGATGATGGCCTGACAGTCCGGCACGCTATGTAATTTAGAGCTTAGGGCATGGCCCTTCACCGGGAAGCGACCCTCCTCGGGGATCCACTTTTCCCAAGGGAGCTTACGCACCCCCTCGAACAGCTCCTCAAAGCTGTAAACCGGGAAGTCCCCCAGAACGATCTCCACCCGCTGGCCGGTGCGCAGCCATAGGTTGGCATCGATCACCGTCTCACGGGTCCCTTCAAAAAACACCCGCCCGTTTTCGGTGATGACCCACTCTGCGCCCAAGTCTCTCAGCTCCTGGGCCACCAACGATTCAAGACCAAATAAACAGGGTACGCAGCACTTGATCTTCTCCATAACATCCCTCATTTCTACTTTCAGACACAATAATACATTTTATCATAAAAATTATATCACACCTATTGCAATTTGGCAATCGAAAAAATATAATATAACTATGGAACTCGTAAACTTCAGTCAACATTGCATAGAAAAATACGGGGAGAAGCTTTATAAGCTCTCGTTGGACGGTGGGTTCAGCTGTCCCAACCGTAAAAGCCGCACCGAAGGGGGCTGTGCCTTTTGCGCCGGTGGGAGCGGATTTTTCACGGCCAACGATATCGAAGCCGCCAAGGAACGGGTGGCGAACAAGTTCAAGGGGAACCGGTTCATCGCCTATTTTCAAAGCTACAGCGGCACCTTTGCCCCGGCGGAGGAGCTGGAGGCCCTCTACTCCCCTATTTTAGAGCGGGAGGACGTGGCCGCCCTGGCCATCGGTACCCGCCCCGATTGTCTGCCCCCGGAGGTGGTGGCCCTTTTGGGTCGGCTTTCCGAGGGTAAGCCCCTCTACGTCGAATTGGGCTTGCAGACGGCAAACGACGCCACCGCCGAGCAGTTTGGCCGCGGCTACCCCACCGCCCGCTTTTTCGAGGCGGTACGGGCCTTAAAGCAGTACCCGAACGTTCACGTGGTGGCTCATCTGATGATCGGCCTGCCCGGTGAGGGGGAAAAAGAACTGATCGAGAGCGTACAAGCCGTCAACCAAGCGGGTGTGGACGGGGTGAAGTTCCATCTGTTGCATATTCTGGAGGGGACCCCCTACGCCACCCTTTGGCGGGAGGGAAAGATCACCACCCTTTCCATGGAGCAGTACGGCGATCTTTTGATCGCGGCCTTAAAGGCCCTCAAGCCCGGCACGGTGGTGCATCGCATCACCGGCGACGGACCCAAAAAGTTCCTGCTGGCGCCCCTGTGGAGCGGGGACAAGAAGAAAGTCTTAAATTATCTGAATAAACGGATAAAAAATAATAAATAATAAATAATAAAGAATAAAATTCGGAGGAATTCCGCCCCACGGGCGGAATTTTTTATTTCTGATTTATTCTTTTATTGACAGCATTCTTCTTTTGTGATATTATTATATCAATAAAAAACCTGCCTTCTCTGACGGTTAAGAGCACTTGTGCTCTGCGTGGAGTAATACCACGGTGAGAATACAGGAATATTTGAGGGTTGACCCTCAAAGCCGACCGTCTGGGCAGCATACGCTTTATTATTGGTGTATGCTTTTTTTAATGCAAGGAGAAATAAAAATGTTTGAACAATGGCACGGCTTTCACGCCGGGAAATGGAAAAATGAGATCAACGTGCGGGATTTTATCCAGCGCAACTATACCCCTTATATGGGGGATGATGCCTTTTTGGCAGGCCCCACCGAGCGTACCAAAGGGATTCTGGCCAAATGCCGCGCCCTGATGGCAGAAGAGCAGAAGCGGGGCGGAGTATTGGATATTGATACCGAGACCGTCAGTTCCCTGACCAGCTATAAGCCGGGCTATATTGATAAAGAGAACGAACTGATTGTGGGGCTCCAGACCGACTCCCCTCTGAAGCGCGGCGTCAATCCCTTTGGGGGCATCAACATGACCCGCAAAGCCTGCAAAGCTTATGGCTATACCCTCTCGGATAAGATCGAGGAGGAGTTTACCTCTCGGACCACCCATAATGATGGC
>CAYLIT010000061.1:0-9453 GCA_964383835.1 uncultured Eubacteriales bacterium | reverse complement strand
CCCGTATGCATATTGCAGAGCATGGTGTGGTTAAAGGTATGATAGATCCAGTTGAGGGTCTCGTTATCGCACTCAAAGGTGGAAGACACCGGCACCTGAGCGTGAATGACCTTCACGCACTTCGGGGTCGCCTTGCCCTCCACCGCAAAATAGCGGAACCCAAACCAGGTAAACTCCGGCTGTACGGTACGCCGCACCCCGTCGGAAATGACGGTATACCGCTGATGATGGGCATGGCTTGGATCAAGCCCTCCATCCGCCGCCAGCTCCTCGGAAAAATAAACGTGAACCGCCTCCCCCTTGGGAGCGTCGATCTCTAAAACCGGCACGCCGGTGGTGTTCTGCCCGCAATCGTAGACGTTCCCGCACCGTCGGAGCGCAAGCTCTTCGATGAGGGCGTCTGCCGGGCAATCGGTCACGCAGTATTCCGTTTCAGGCTGCTCCACCACCACCGCCCGCTCCCAACCGCCGTCGTCAAAATCGGGATCCAGGCAGGCCGCCCAAGCGTCGTAATTCTGTTGCTCGTACTGCACGAAGCAATAATCGTCCACCAACCCCTTGCCGATGCGGCAGTTTTCGTCGGAAACGTAAGAACGGTCCCCCACCTCCAGGCAGTAGATGGCCTTAGGTAACCCAAACACCCGCTTATGATGGGTATACCACCCCCCGCCGTAATGGATGGCAATGACGTTCTCCCCCTGCTTCAAAAACGAGGTAACGTCAAACTCCGGCACGTAGATGCGATGGGCGCTCAGCACCTCACCCGCAGGATCACAGCCCGGTTCAAAATCGGAAGATAAGGGCAAAAAGGTATCGGGATCGATGCAACGCCCGTTGAGATAGCACTTGAAAAAACCAAGCCCCAACACCCGCAGGATAGCACCTTGAACCTCTTCAAGGGTAAACCGCCCCCGCAGAACGGAAAAGCCTTCTGCGGTGCGCTCCTTGGCTCCTACCCATTTGGCCGTTTTGAAAAAATGCTCCCGTGTCATGGAGATTACTCCTTATATAAGAAATATTTTGAAATCGACGCTCTTCCGCCGATGCTCCGCCATAAAGGGCTCTAACGCAAACTCCCCTTCACCTTATCCGACCCCAAGGGATCGCAGCGGTCAAACACCGTCACGGGGCTCCCCCGCTCGGCGCAGACCTTCATCGACCGCTTCAATTCAACGGTCAACCCGGTCTGATTGGTGATCAGCCCCACCCGCTTACCCGCGAGCACGCCGTCTGCCAACTCCACCCGCTCGATCCCGTGCAGATAGCTCATAGCATTTTACCTCTCCAATAATCGGTTATTTTCGCTTCAAAAGCCTGCTGAAAAAGCCTCCCTCTTGCCGTCGTGCGGCCTTTGCCAAGGCTTTTTTGATCTTTGCATCCGCCTTCATCGCGTCATCAAGGAAGGGGGAGACGTCCGCCCCAAGCTCAATGGCACGCAGGGCAAAGGCGCGATTTTTCCAAAACACGCTCTTCCCCTCGTAATCCTTCCGATCATCCCAATAAAGCTTCAACAGCGTCTTCATAAAGGCATCGTCCCTCGTCAGCTCCTCGGGAAAGGTGACGTTTTGCGTCAGCTCATCGAAATAGTAGCGATCCCCGTAGTACTCCTCCATATTCAGTACAAAGCCGCGAAGCACCTCCGCATCCGACTGCAACGCAGCGGGCAGATGTTCAAAGGCGTAGCGATTTTCGGGGGAGTTCATGGCGATCAGCGCCAGCTCCTTATCTCCCCGCAGCTCCTCGGATACGCAGGACATCACGGAGGGATCTACCGCCAAAAACCGTTTGACGTAGGCCTTATCCGCAAAGAGCTCCTCGGGGATCTCGTCAAAAACGTTATGACTGTGTGCCTCAAGGGCGGCGCACAGCACGTCCGCGTCCTTCAAAAAGACGGGATCGACCTCCGAAAGGCAACTGTGCGAAAGCTTGACGATCCGCAGGGCGATCTCCTTATCCGAAAGAAACCGCTTGGGGACAAAGGGGAAAAATTCCCCCCAAAGATCGAAACGGGAGCAATATCTCGAGGCCGCCAGAATGATCTCCCGATCCTCCCGCAGTGCCTCGGGCAGATATTTCAAAGCCGCACCGTTGCTCGTTGCCGCCGCCAAGGCGATCTCGCGGTCGGCGCACCATTTTTTATCCACGTACTGCAGAGCTTCTCCGTTGCGGGAGACCGCCGCCAGAATAATTTCCCTGTTATTCTTTAATTCCTCGGAAACGGCCTCCAAAGCGCGGCTGTCCTGTGCCACGGCAAGCCGTGCCGTTTCAAGATCTCCCCGCAGCCGCGGGGAAGCAAATTCCAGGTTCAAGCCGTTCTGCGCCACCACCGTCCGTACAAACTCCGTATCGTCCTGCCGCTCGGGATGATCTTTAAACTCGATAGGTCTGTCCACCAATCGGCGTATCAATTCTTTTTCTTCCATTTTTACCTCACCTCATAACGGACGACCTTGCCGTCCTTCCATTCCAGCTCCAGGGTCTTGCCGCCGATCCGCAAGCCCTTGACCCTGCCGTTTTTCCAAAGCTTCGGCAGGGCAGGCAGCAGCACAAGCTCTTCTCCGCAGCTTTGCACCAGCATCTCGTTTACCGCCGCCACGATGCCGAAGTTGCCGTCGATCTGGAAGGGCGGGCAGGCGCAAAGCAGGTTTTTATACATTCCGCCGCCCACGTTCCCGCACTCCGTCTCGGTGCAGACCCGCATCAGCATATCAAACAGCTTGAGGGCGCGTTCTCCTTCCCCGAGCTGCGCCCAAAGACAGATCTTCCAGACACAGCTCCAGCCGGTGCCCTCGTCTCCGCGGATCTCCAGGGTGGTGCGCAAGGCCTCCATCAGCTTGGGATCGGTCACCTTTTTGGCGGGATAAAAGGAATAAAGATGGGAGATATGCCGATGCTTGGGATCGGCTTCGACCTTATCCTCATCCCACTCCATAATGCGCCCCATCCCGTCGGTCTCCAGCCAGGGAATGTTCTCAAGGCGCTGTTCCAGATGCCGCGCATATCCGTTCTCCCGCCCCGTGGCATCGCAGGCGGCGATGCAGATCTCAAAGATATCCCGTACAAGGGATTGATACATGGCAGAATATTTACTGAAGCCCGCCCGCTCACCGTCAACCACGAGGCGGTTTTCGGGAGAGGTCGCAGGGGTGAAATAAAGCCCGCCGTCCATCTCCCGCAGCATACTGTCGCAGAAGCGGGCGGAGCCCATGATGGCGTCGAAGGCCGGCCCCTTCAAAAAGGCCTCGTCCTTGGTATCTAAGTAATATTCGTAAAGATGGCGACACAGCCACACCCCCGCCAAAGGGAAATACCCAAAGCCCACGCTCTTGGGATTCCAATTTCCTACGGGATGGGTCATTCGCCAAAGGTCGGTGTTGTGGTTGACGCAAAAGCCCTCCGCGCCGAAGCTCCGGCGGGCGGTCTCCTGCCCCGCCTCACTCAGCTCATACACAAAACGGTGCAACGGCTCGCAGCACTCCGCAAGGTTTGCGCCCAAGGTGCCCCAATAGTTCATTTCGGTATTGATGTTGGTGGTATAGTTACAGCTCCAGGGGGGCACGGGCAAAATATTCCAGATCCCCTGCAGATTGGTGGGCTGAGAACCCTCGCGCGAAGCGGCGATGGTCAGATACCGCCCGAACTGATAGATCAAAGAATAAAGACCGGGATCGGGCTCTGCGGCGTGCCTGACGAGCCGCTCGTCCGTCGGCAGATCCTCTCTGCCGCCCTCCAGTTCAAACTGTACGCGGGAGAAGAGGGCACCGTGATCGGCCACGTGCCGCGCCTTCAGCTCCTCGTAGGGGCGCTCCATCGCCCGCTCCAAAATAGCCTTGATCTCTTTTTTATAATCCTTTCCCTCCAGATAAGGGTGCTTTTTATAGCCCGCAAAGCTCGTCTTGGTGGTGACGTAGACCTCCAGCCAAGTCGCCTTCTCCACCCGAATACGGTCGGCAAGGCAGGTCAACGCGCCGTCGGTCTTGATCCGTGCCCCCACGCCGTACCGCATTCCCCGTCTTTCGGGCTCCTCGCGGTAGACGTGATCTCCGTCTCGGTCAACGTAACGGGGTCTCCCGTCCTCGGGCGCCTCTCCCTCCAAAAGGAGCAAGCCCTCCGCCACCGAGACCGCAGGCTTCAAAAGCCCGTTCATCGTCAGCTCGAGGGTAGGCAACGCCCCCTCGTAGCGGATACAGGCCACGTCGTCGGGGAAGCTGACGAAGGCCTCCCGCCGCACCCCGTCGAAGGTAACGGTATGCAGTGCGGTCTCCAAGGATAAGCTTCTGCGGTAATGCTCCGCCGCCCCGTATCTGCCGCGGATCACCAGATCGCCTGCCGGCAGATAGCACTGGCTCCAGCCGCCGCTGACCTCCTGCACCATCACCTTTTCCGCCTCGTGAATGCGCCCCTCTGCTACCAGCCTGCGCACCCGCTCAAAGGCCTCACTGCGATCCTTGCCGTGCTCCTTCGGGTACCCTGACCATAAGGTATCGTCGTTGAAGGCGTAAACGTCCTCCTCCACGCCGCCGTAGACCGTGACGCCCATCCGCCCGTTCCCCAGCAACAGCGCGCCGAAGAAATCCTCTGCACTTTTATTAAAAAACAGCTCGTTCATCCTCTGTTCCTCCTTATACGGTAAGATCATAAATCCCACGATCCAGCCCGTCAATAACGTCGGCAATGGCGTGGTCATTATTGCTCACGCTGACGTGATCGGCCACCGCCTTTGCATCGTCCACCGCGTTTGCCACGGCAAAGCCAAGCCCCGCGCTTCGGATCATGGAAAGATCATTGTAATAGTCGCCGACCGCGATCGTCTTCCCCATATCGACGTCCAACAACTCTGCCAGCTTGCAAAGGGCGATCCCTTTGCTCACTCCCTTGGGAAGGATCTCATAGAGCCGACTCTCGGAGTGGATGAAATCAAACCGACGGGCTTTCGGGTGGTCGTTCAGCAACGCCATCAGCGCTTGGATCTGCCGAGGATCATTGTGGCCAAAAACCACCTTGATCACCTGCTCCTGCACCTCATTATAACGGGCAGAAACGTTCGGCACCCCCGTCACCTCACGAAAATAGACCATGGCATCGCTGTCTTTGCAAAAATAGATCTGCCGCTCGGTATTAAGCTGAAAGCCGATCTCGGGCAGCCGCCGATCCACCACCTCCACCAACTCCATGGCCTCCCGGGGCAAAAAGGTATTCCAAAGGTACCGTTCCCCGATAGGATCATAAATAGCGCCGCCATTGAAGCACCCGAAGGGCGCATTGGGCTTGATGGTATCGTAGATCTCCACGGAGGTCATCGGCACCCGCCCGGTGATAAAGGTGAAAAGGCCGCCCTCCGACTTGAAATATTCAATGGCATCAAGATTTTCCCTTGAAACCGTCTTGTCATCGGAATAGAGGGTCCCGTCCAGATCGGTGCAAAAGAGCATTCCTTCAAACTTTTTCAAAAAACCACATCCTTTTTATAACGCCGCGACCATTACCGCCGGCACATCCTCATCCTCTGACGGAGCCGACGCCGCCAAGATCGCTTCCCGTTTCTCCCGGAATTCTGCCGGAATATATTTCAGAGAGGCACCGTAAGACAGGGGACGGCCCCGGTCTTACTGAAATGCGGGTGAAGCTCAATTTTTTGAAGTCGAGCACAAAACCGTCACCTGATTGCGGATACTTTACCATTCCTCGATCGTTTGAATAATTTTGAAGTCTAATAAATATTGAGAGTGTTTTGCATAAACCAAATCAGCAATAGCTTTGCGCGGGAGATCATTTCGCGTGTGAATATTGATATTAGGCGTATCCTTGAGATTATAGTAGTAGGTGTATTTATCACTTGATATATCGGTGTATTCAATTTCTCCAATATAAGAGATAAAAGAATCATCTCTTATATCTTTTTTTATATCTGAAATGAAATCGTATGCGTGATATGCGTGAAATATAAAAAGAATCGTTAGTATCGTATAAGTAACATATCCCCATTGTTTTCTATTGATCCATTCTAAAAGATCAAGTCTATCGAACCAAGCAAGAAAAGGCCTGACCAAAACAATTAATAGAATAATTATGAAAGAA
Source organism: uncultured Eubacteriales bacterium (assembly GCA_964383835.1). Taxonomy (GTDB): domain Bacteria; phylum Bacillota; class Clostridia; order Oscillospirales; family QAKW01; genus QAKW01. The sequence goes on along the minus strand of CAYLIT010000061.1, from coordinate 3,375 downwards.
ACTACACATGCGATAATAATTTCCTTTGTCAATTCTGATTCAAGAAATAACGTATACTCCTCAATGTTCATACAGATACTCCTTCGTTTTTAATTGCAGCCACCCATTTGTGCACAAAACTAACAACATTCCCAGAGAGCTCAGCACGTAAAGACAGGGGGAGCGTCCCCCGTCTTATTTCGTCGGTATCCTACCTTGTCAAAAGACCTCATTTCTGCGAAAATGAGGTCTTTTATTTAAAAATTCAAAACGTCGGTCGAAAAGACTGCAATCTCCCGCTTGCCGTTTTGGGTGGTATCGTAGCTGATGGCCTTGCCGCCCCAGATGAAGCGGGCGTGCAGGTCGCAACGAAGATCGGTATCAATTTTGTTGGTCCGTGCCTGAAGCAGGCAACGGGATTCCCCGGTATCCACCCGATAGGCCAGCAAATGACGGTAGCCGTCCTTGGGATAGCCGTCGCCGATGATGTATTTCTGATCGGGGGAATAATTGCAATGAATATCGGGATTGCCCTGCTCGTGGAAATAGGGCATATCGTACTCCACCCAGCCGCAGGTATCCACGTCCACCAGATACATCCCCTTGATCTCATCCCTCACGGTGCAATGGGCCAAAAGCTGGTGATCGTTTTTCCAATCGTAGTGAGAAACGTAGGTGTTGGGAAGCACCGTTTTAATGCTCCCGTCCAGATCCCCGAGAACCAGCGAGGTGCTCCAGCTCGACCCTTCCTGACGGAAGTTGCGTACCAGCATCACGAACCGATCGGAGGTCTTATTGAAGGTAATATGATTGACCAGCACCTTTTGCTCGGGAGAAAAGCCCGCCACGGCGGCAAGACTCACGTAATCGATGATCTGCCGGGAGATGCCGGTCTGCATATCGACCAGAAATACGCCGTCCTCCAGGGGAGCGTTGACGTCGGCGTAATCATCCACGTATCCTGCATAGCCGTAGCCGGGACGGAAGGCAAAGATGCGGCCGAAATTGATGGCAAGCCCCCACCTTCCGTCGGGAGAAATACAGCCGGTTGCACGGTCGGTATACCGCTTCTCTCCCGTTGCAAAGTTATGGGTCACGGTGCGAAAAGCACCGTCCTCAAATACATTATAATAAACGGTATCCTCTTCGGTAGGGTGATACTGCAGCATAGCCCCCTGCTGAAAGTTCCAGGCGGTGGTGGTACCGATGGGGGTAAAGACTCGGTTTTCCAGATACCCCACCTCCGCCACGTCCTCCGCCGTGGGGAACCGATCCATAAAGGGCACGCGGTGGCAAAGATGCCGACCCTTTTGATCCGTCGCACGCATATCGTAATAACCGAAAAAGTAATGGGCGTCATCCTCAGGGGTGATGATCTCCTGGTTGATTTCGTATTCGGTCAATAAATTCTTTTCCATCCTTAACCCTCTCTCCGATAGCGGTGATAAAGCTCCTTGACCGCAAAATAAGCCTGCTTGGGCTTGCGGTGCTCGTTTACGATGCCCTTGTTGTTAAAGCCACGGGCGCGACCCAGATCCTTGGTGCTGCGGATATCGCAGAACTGCCAGATGTACATTCCCACCACCATGGGATCACCGTGGAAGAGCTCCAGGCAGAAGGAAAGCAGATCGGCCTGGTATTCCTCGGTCCAGCGGATGTTATCAAAGGTGTGGTTGCCGTAGATGGCCGCACCGCCGAACTCACTGAAAACAACCGGCTTATGCGCTAAACCCAGCTCCTCTCTGCGGGCTCGGAACTCCTCCATAAAGGCGAGCCAATCGGGCTTACCGCCGCTGCCGTACCAGCCGTAGTATTTGTTGATACAAATGATATCGCAGAACTCTAAGCAGATATCGTCCATCGGCTTATTGGTGGCATAAGAGACCAGCCGGTTACCGCCGTTCTCCTTGAGATATTCATAATAGACCTTGGACATATTGTAAGCACCGTCGCAAAAGACATTGATCTCGTTGTGCATGCCCCACAGGAAGATGCAGGGGTGGTTGTAATAATGCTTGACCATCTCACGGTGCATGGCAAGACCGCGCTCCACCACCCGAGGGTCAGCCAGCGCTTCTTCCGAAAAGCCGCCGCCCCAGATGGGGATCTCGCTCCAGAACAGAACGCCACGGGCGTCCATCATATCCACAAACAGCCGGGAGTTGGGGTAATGGGAGCCACGGATGGTGTTGCACCCCAGGTCATCAACGATATCCAGATCCCGTTGCATCAAAGCCGGCGGGAAGGCCTGCCCCAGCTCCGGGTGATCCTCGTGACGGTTGACGCCCAAAAGCTCCACCGGATGACCGTTGAGCAAGATCTGATGATCCTTCATCTCGATCTTACGGAAGCCCACCCGATCGATGAGATCATCGGTGTCGGTAGTAGCAACCAGATCGTAGAGCTTCGGCTTGCCGACGTCCCAAAGACGAATATCCTTCAAGGTAGCGGCCGTGGTATGCACGACCTTATGCTCCCTGCCCTGCAGAGTAACGGAGTCCTCCCATACGACGGTATCTCCCACCGTCACCTTGACCGGTGCAGTACGGGCAACGGAATCGGCGTTGTACAGCTCCAGCGTAAAGCTTACGTCTGCCGCAGTCATTTCCTCAGAAAGCAGATAGTCCATGCGGTTTTCCAGCACGCAAACGCCGGAAAGGGTCTCCACGAATACGCTTCTCGGCACACCGCCGTAATGATACCAGTCCACCACGGTCTGCGGGATCGAGGTCTCATCAAACCGGTTGTCCACCCGAACGGTCAGCAGATGCCAGCCATCGGCTACGTCCTCGGCGATCTGTTCAAACTGACAGTAGCCGCCGTAATGAGAACCGAGATAGCGATCGTCCAACCAGACCTCCGCCTCGGTCATCACCGCCTCAAAAACAAAGCGCAGCGTGCCGCCTGCGGTATGGAACCTGGTCTGATACCAGGCAACCCCCTCGTAATCAAAGAGACCGAATTCCATATTCCAAAGGGAAGGTACAACGGTAGTTCTCGCCTCCTTCAGGCCAAGATACCACTTCTCATCCCTTCCGATATCACCGGGGTCGGTGCAAAAATCCCACGCCCCGTCCAGGCAGTGTACCTGCCGTAACGTATGATCCACAAACAATCGTTTCATCGTAAGCCTCCATTCCTGAAACAACGTATCATTTACTACCATTATAAACGAACTGCCCCAAAAAAGCAATAGCACCCCCAAATCCCCAAGACAGGGGACGGTTCCCTGTCTTTCGGGGAATGAGGAGCTTTTGAAAAGGATATCTTTTACGCCGTCTCAGACCGCTTCATATTCCCGGCGGACGATCGGTTCCGCTATCACCTGACCGGTAATACGCCCGTAAAGATGACAGATATCCCTTTCCAACTGCTTCTTTTCTTTTTCATTTCTTA
>CAYLIT010000060.1:0-9464 GCA_964383835.1 uncultured Eubacteriales bacterium | reverse complement strand
ATAAATTTATATGCATGAGAAAAGGAGCGAAAAAATGGGACATTTTGATCGTTTTATCCGTGATATAAAAGGCAAGACCGTCGGCGTGGTGGGGATCGGCATCTCCAATACCCCCATCATTACCATGCTGGCAGAGCTGGGCGTGCAGGTGTTGGCCTTTGATAAGCGCCCCGAGGATCAGCTGGGGGACCCCGGCAAGGCCTTGAAGAAGCTGGGGGTGCAGATCTTCTGCGGCCCGGATTATATGGATCACCTGGCGGGGGATCTGATCATCAAGACCCCCGGGATGCGGTTCGACCATCCCGCCCTGGAGGCCGCCCGCCAAAAGGGGAGCACCGTCACCAGCGAGATGGAGTTGTTTTTTGAATACTGCCCTTGTAAGATCGTAGCGGTCACCGGCAGTGACGGTAAGACCACCACCACCAGCCTGATCTATGAGATGCTTCGCCGTACCGACCGTAAGGTGCACCTGGGCGGGAATATCGGCTATCCCTTGTTTTGCCGCCTGCGGGAGATCGCACCCGAAGACTTAGTGGTGGCAGAGCTTTCCAGCTTCCAGCTTCATACCCTGCGTAGGAGTGCGCAGATCAGCGTGGTGACCAATCTTTCCCCCAACCACCTGGACGTTCATAAGGATATGGCGGAATATACCGAGGCCAAGACCAATATCTTCCGTTACCAGTCTGCTGAGGGTCTTTTGGTGCTGAACGCCGATAACGCCATCACCGCAGGCTTTGCCAAGGAAGCCAAGGGAAGCGTGCGGCTGTTCTCGGCCAAGGGGGAGGCGGACGCCTGCTACCGCGACGGCGCTATTTACCTGAACGAAAAAAAATTACTGGATCGCACCGACCTCATGCTCCGCGGCGATCATAACGTAGAAAACTTTATGGCCGCCGTGCTGGCGGTCAAAGACCTGGTCACCCCCGAGATCGTTAAAGCGGTCGCCAAGGAATTCGGCGGTGTCCGTCACCGCATGGAGTTCATCCGCGAGATCAACGGGGTGCGTTTCTATAACGATTCCATCGGCTCTTCGCCCACCCGCACCATCGCTACCCTTCACAGCTTCGACCGTAGGGTCCGGCTGATCGCCGGCGGCTACGATAAGAATATCCCCTTTGATGAGCTGGGCCCCGTGGCGGCAGAGCGTACCAAAAAACTGTACCTCTGCGGCACCACCGCCCCGAAGATCCGCGATGCGGTCCGCGTTCACGCGCCGAACCACCCCGTCGAGGTCTACCGTGATCTGCGTACTGCTATCGAAACGGCCTATCAAGAGTCAGAGAAGGGGGATATCATCCTGCTTTCCCCGGCCTCGGCCAGTTTTGATCAGTTTAAGAATTTTGAAGAACGGGGCGACTTCTTCGTTACCGTTGTAAAGGAATTATCATGAAGAATTTACAGAACTATCTGATTGAGCTTTGCGGCGAGCATCTGCCCTCCGGCTTTGAGGGGGCGGCCCAGGGGGTTCGCGACCTATTGGAACCCCTGGTGGATGAATGCTATACCGATCGCTCCGGCAACCTGATCGGCCACCGCAAGGCGGCGGTTCCCGGTGCAAAAAAAATGTTGTTGGACGCCCATCTGGACGAGATCGGCCTGATGGTCACCAAGATCGACGATCACGGCTTTCTCCATTTCACCAACCTGGCCGGCTTTTCTCCGGTCAGCCTGCCTGCGGCGATGGTGACGGTGAAGGGAGTGCGCCCTCTGCCTGGCGTGGTGGCGACTCTGCCGCCCCATCTGCTCACCGAAGAGGAGCAGAAAAAGCCTCTGTCCATGAAAAAAATGGTGATCGATATCGGCTATCCCGCCGACCGCGCCCGGGAGCTTGTGAAGGTGGGGGATCCCATCATCCTGCGCCAGGGCTGTGCCGACCTGCTGAACGATCGGGTCACCGGCAAGGCCTTGGATAACCGCGCCGGTGTGGCGGTACTGCTGGACGTTCTGGAACGGCTCAGTAAAATGCCCTTGCCGGTGGAGCTGTATACCGTCTTTTCCGCCGGTGAGGAATTCAACGGCTTCGGCGCCCGCCATGCGGCGTGGGAGCTCGCCCCGGACGAAGCCTTGGTCGTGGACGTGACCCACGGCACCTCAAACGGCACCCCCAAGGATAAAGCCTTCCCGCTGGGGAGCGGCGCCGTCATCGGTATCGCCCCGATCCTGAACGGCGAGGTGACCGCAAAGCTTATCAGCCTGGCGGAATATTTTGAACTGCCCTTTGCCCGTGAGGCGGCCTCCGGCCGCACCGGTACTAACAGTGATCATATTGCAACCAGCAGGGGCGGCGTTCCCACCGGCCTGGTGTCTATTCCGTTGCGTTATATGCACAGCGGCTGTGAGGTGGCAGACCTGAAGGATATGCAGGCCTGCTCCCGGCTGATCAGCCGTTACGTGTTGCAGGGAGGTGTCAGCCATGAATAAACAGTTGAGCTATCTGACCTCCCTCTTTGGTGCCTCCGGCAGCGAGGGAGACGTACGCCAGGCGATCCTCAACGAGATCAAGGACTATTGTGATAAGATCGAGGTAGACCCCATGGGCAATATCATTGCCTATAAGCGGGGGAGTATGCCCGCGCCCTTTACCCTGATGCTCACCGCCCATATGGACGAGGTGGGGCTGATGGTCACCTATATCGATGGGGAGGGTTACCTGAAATTTGATACGGTGGGCGGCATCGACCCCCGTATTCTGCCCGGCAAGCACGTGGTGATCGGGCGGCGTAAGCTGCACGGCGTCATCGGCGTGCTGGCTCCCCATCTTTCCAAGGGGGACGAAAAGGCCCTCACCATTGAGGATCTGTGTATCGATATCGGTGCCAAGGATCAAGAGGATGCCGAAAGCCAGGTCAAGGTGGGGGATATGGTGGGCTTTGAAAGCGACTATCAGGAGTTCGGCGAGGGTCTTGTCCGTGCCAAGGCGCTGGACGACCGTGCCGGCTGTTACGTGTTGATCGAGCTTTTGAAGCGTGACCTTCCCTTTGATGCCTATTTCACCTTCACGGTGATGGAAGAGGTAGGGTGCCTGGGAGCCGTGACCGCCGCCTACGGGGTGCGCCCCCAGTACGCCATCGTGCTGGAGGGCACCACCGCCGGCGATATCCATTGCGATGAAAATAAGACCAGCGTCTGTAAGGTGGGGGAGGGTCCGGTCCTCTCCTTTATGGACGGCTCTGCCATCTACGATCGGGAGTTTTACCGCCTGGCCACCGAAGCGGCCAAGGAGGCAAATATCGCCATCCAGACCAAGCAGGCGGTGAGCGGCGGCAACGAAAGCGGCACCATCCAGCGCACCTGGAGCGGCTGTAAGGTGCTGGCAGTCTCAGTCCCCTGTCGGTATATCCATACCCCCGTCAGCGTGGCCTCGCTGGAGGATATCGAAAACACCCTCCGGCTGACCCAGGCGATTTTGAACAAGTTACTTTGAGGTGATAACAATGATCAATGAAATTCGTGAACTGGTCCGTCTTTCCGGCGTATCCGGCAACGAAGCCGCAGTGGCGGAATATATCAAGGGGCAGATCCTGCCCTATGCCGATAAGGTCTACGAGGATACTCTCGGCAACCTGGTGGCAGTCCGTAAGGGCGAAGGCCCCAAGGTGATGCTGATGGCTCATACCGACGAGATCGGCCTGGTCGCCAGCTTCGTGGACGAAAAAGGCTTCGTCCGCGTCTCGGCTGTAGGCGGGGTGGATGCCAAGATGGTCTTGGGCCGTCCGGTGCAGTTTGAAAACGGCGTAATGGGCGTCTTTATCTGCGGCGACGAAGAAAAGCAAAAGCTCGCCGTAAAGGATTGCTTTGTGGATATCGGCGCCGCCGACCGCGCGGAGGCCCTCCGCCGCATCGAGATCGGCATGACCGCCTGCTTTGTCAGCGAGACCTTTGAGACCGGCGGTAAGCTGGTGTCCAACGCCCTGGATGACCGGGTGGGTTGCTATTGCCTGATGGAGACCCTCCGTCGGTTGAAGGACCCCACCTGCGAGGTGTACGCGGTGTTCACCACCCAAGAGGAGGTGGGCCTGCGGGGCGCCAAGGTCTCGGGCTTCGAGATCGCCCCGGACGTGGCGATCGCCGTGGACGTGACCCTAAGCGGCGACTATCCCGATGGGGAAGAGACTGCCGCCGTTTTGGGCAAGGGTGCCGCTATCAAGCTCCGTGACCGCTCCGCCATCTGCTCTAAGGAGGTCGTGGAGGATCTGGAGAACCTGGCCACCCGTAAGGGCATCCCGGTACAGAGGGACGTACTCTCTGCCGGTGGTACCGATATCGGCAGTGTTCAACTGCTGGGTAAAGGCGTTTTGGTGGGCGGTGTCAGCGTACCCGTCCGCTACTGCCATTCTGCCGTGGAGATGGCCGATAAGGGGGATGTAGAGGCGACCGTCGCCCTCCTGACCGCCTACCTTGAAAAATAATTTGCATTTTATATATTTATTTGCTATAATATTTGTTATTGCTTATGTAAGGATGTGAAACTTTGCGTTTAAAATGCTTAGACATACAAGGATTTAAATCCTTCCCCGATAAGATCAACATCGGCTTCGACCATGGCATTACCGCCATCGTGGGTCCAAACGGCTCCGGTAAGAGTAACGTTTCCGATGCCATCCGCTGGGTGCTGGGCGAGCAGTCCAATAAGAGCCTGCGCAGCACCAAGATGGAGGACGTGATCTTCTCCGGTACCGCCAAGCGTAAGCCCCAGGGCTTTGCCGAGGTCAGCCTGACCATCGATAACAGCGACCACGCTTTGAGTGTGGACTATAACGAGGTCATGATCACCCGTCGGTACTACCGTAGCGGGGAGAGCGAATATTTTATCAATAAATCTCCCGCCCGCCTGCGTGATATCCACGAGCTGTTCATGGATACCGGTATCGGCCGTGACGGTTATTCCATCATCGGCCAGGGTACCATCGATCAGATCCTGCTTGGTAAGAGCGAGGAACGCCGTAATATGCTGGAGGAGGTAGCGGGGATCTCTAAATTCCGTTACCGTAAGAACGAAGCGGAGCGCAAGCTGAACGCCACCGAAGAAAACCTGGTCCGTCTTGGGGATATCGTGGGCGAGCTGGAGGAGCGCCTGCCCGGCTTGGAGCGTCAGGCTGAAAAGGCAAGGAAGTTCCTGGCTATGTATGAAGAGAAGCGGGAACTGGAGATCGCTCTGTGGCTGGAAGAGCTGGAGCAGATCAAAGAGAATGCCCGTAAGATCGATGAACAGCACGCCATCGCCAAGGGTCAGCTGGATAGCCTCACCGTTGAGGTGGATAACATCGAGCAAGAGATCAACCAGCTGTTTGAAGAGAATATTCAGATCACCACCGAGATCGATACCATCCGCCAACAGCAGACCGCCTGGGAAGAGCAGTTGGGTGCTATTTCCTCTCAGAAGGCCGTGCTGGAAAGCCAGGCGGAGTTTGAGCGGGGCGTCATCGCCCGGCTGGAGCAGGAGCTGACCAACGTAGGCTCACGGAAGGACGAGACCGAAGCGCAGATCCTGCAATTAAATCAGGATATCGAGGCAAAGACCGCCGAGATCGCCGCCATCGATGAGCGGGTGAGCGCCATCATCGGCGAGATCCAGGCGATCACCGCCAAGAGCGAGGATCAGCAGCGCAAGGCCGGCGCTCTGCAGCAATCGTTGCAAGAGAACAGCGCCGAGCGCAACCGCCTGCAGATGGAGCTGATCTCCGTCCGCTCCGGCATCGAGTCCTATCAGAAGCGGATCGCCGATCTGGCAGAAGCCCGCGCCGCTCAGCAGGAGCAGACCGCCGCTGTGGAGCAGGAGCTTTCTGCGCTGAAGCAACAAGAAAAAGAAAAGAATGAGGAACGGGAAAGCGAGCAAAACGCCTCTGCCGGCCTTCGTAAAATGCTGGAGATCAAGGAACGCGTTTACCGCGAAGCCTTGGAGAACGAGCAAAAATGCGCCACAGAGCGCAACGCCCTGGAACAGCGTAGCCGCATCCTTTCCGAGATGGAAAAGCATCTGGAGGGCTTCGGCGGCGCCGTCAAAGCGGTGCTGGAGCAGAGTCGTCGCGGTATTCTGCAGGGCGTCATCGGCCCCGTGTCCCAGCTGATCAAGGTGGACGAGGAATACCTGGTCGCCGTAGAAACAGCCCTGGGTGCCGCCATTCAGAATATCGTTACCAAGGATAACGTTTCGGCGAAAAACGCCATGCTGTGGCTGAAGCGCCAGAAGGGCGGCCGTGCCACCTTCCTGCCGTTAAACAGCATCACCCCCAAGCCGATCAAAGAGGATTATTCCAAAGCCGTCGGCTTTATCGGTATCGCCGATGAACTGGTGGAGACCGACCCCGCCAACCGGAAGGCCATCGAATTTTTGCTGGGTCGTACCCTGGTCTGCGAGACCATCGATCACGCCATGGCTTTGGCCAAGACCATTCAGAACCGCTATAAGATCGTGACCCTGGACGGTCAGGTCATCAACGCCGGCGGTTCCATGACCGGCGGTAGCGCCGCCAAGAGCGGCGGCCTGCTCTCCCGCGGGATCGAGCTTGAAAAGATCGAAAAGGAACTGGCAGAAAAGGTTCGTACCCACGAAGAACTGGAAAAGAAGCTGGATTCTGCTACACGTGAAAAGAATACCTTGGATGCCCGTCTCTCCGCTTCCGAAGAGGCGATCCATCTCCTGGACGAGGAGCTGACCCGTATCGCCGGCCTTTACGAAAGTAAGGAAGTCGTTCTGGCTTCTTATCAGGAGCTGATGAACGGCTATGACCGTGAAACCGAAACCGTACGTGGAGCGATCAAGGATTCCGAGGAACGTTGCGATGCCCTGGAGAATCAGATGGGCGAGCTGGAAAAGACTGCTGCTGACCTCCAGGAGCAGTTGACCTCGTTGCAGGGTCTTTCCACCGAAGACCGCGAGAAGATGGAATCCCTCAAGCAAAGCTCCGCCGACCTGGAACTCAGCAAGATGAGCCTGTTCAAGGAGATTGAAGGTACCCGCTCGCTGATCGGTCAGCTGGAAAATCAGCTGAGCCAGATCGGGCAGGAGGCCGAAGAAAAGAGCGGTCAGATCGCCGCCGCCGGTCAGCGGATCGAAGAGGCCATCATCGCTGCCGCAGAAATGGATACTCAAGCCAAGGAACTGCGTGATCAGCAGGCGGCAGGGGAGGAGCGCACCAAGGCTCTCACCGAGCAACGGCAGGAGCAGGAGCGCCGCCAGACCCATTATCGCGCCGAGCAAAAAGAAAAGAGCAACGCCAAGGAGAAACTCATTGAAGAGGTCTCTCGCCTGGATAATAAGCTGGCCGGCATCGCCGATCAGTCCGACCGTATCATTGCCCAGCTGTTGGATATGTACGAGCTGACGGTGACCGAGGCCCGCCAACAGGCCAAGCCCTTAGAGGATCGCGCCGAGGCCAAGAAGCGAGTCCATAGCCTGAAGGGCAGTATCAAGGCGCTGGGTAGCGTCAACGTGGAGTCCATCGAAGAATACAACACCGTCAAGGAACGCTACGATTTCATGAACGGCCAGGTGCAGGATCTGATCCAATCCAAGGCCGAGCTTGAAAAGATCATCCGTGAGCTTTTGAGCCAGATGAAGGATATCTTCAGCGAAAAGTTCACCCTGTTGAACAGCGAGTTCCAGAAGATCTTCTCCGAGCTGTTCGGCGGCGGTACCGCCAAGCTGGTGCTGAGCGATCCCGAGGACGTGCTGAACTGCGATATCGACGTCAAGGCTGCACCGCCGGGTAAGATCATCAAAAATCTGGTCTCCCTCTCGGGCGGCGAGCGTGCCTTTACCGCGATCTGCCTGTACTTTGCCATTCTTAAAGTTCGTCCTACCCCCTTCTGCGTGGTGGACGAGATCGAGGCGGCGCTGGACGACGTCAACGTCACCCGCTTCGCCACCTACTTACGGCATTATTGCGCTACCACCCAGTTCGTATGTATCACCCACCGTCGCGGCACCATGGAAGAGGCAGACGTTCTCTACGGTGTGACCATGCCGGAGCAGGGTATCTCCAAGCTGTTGACCATCAACGTCAACGAGATTGCCGAACAATTAAAGATTTAAGAGGTTTCACATGGGTTTCTTTGAAAAACTGAAACAAGGTCTTGCAAAGACCTCCAAAAATATTTCCTCCCGCATCGATTCGGTGCTTGCCGCCTTTGGCAAGATCGACGAGGATCTGTTTGAAGAGCTGGAGGAAGCCTTGATCATGGCGGATATCGGGGTGGATACCACCACCGAGATCATCGAGCGCCTCCGTAAGGAGGTACGCCAAGGGCGTATCACAAAGCCGGAAGAGATTAAGGCACAATTGGTCGAGATCATCGGCGGTATCATGCAGGAAGAGGTGGAGCCGTTGCGGCTTGAAACCAAGCCGGCGGTGATCCTTTTGATCGGTGTTAACGGCGTGGGTAAGACCACTACCGCCGCCAAACTGGCAAAGATCTATAAAGATCAAGGCAAAAAAGTAATCTTCGGCGCCGCCGATACCTTCCGTGCCGCCGCGGCCGAACAACTCACCGAGTGGGCAGGCCGTGTCGGTGTGGATATCATCAAAAGCCAGCAGGGTGCTGACCCCGCCGCCGTGGTGTTCGATACCATCACCGCCGCAAAGGCCCGGGGTTGCGACCTGATCATCTGCGATACCGCAGGCCGGCTTCATAACAAAGCCAACCTGATGGGCGAGCTGGCTAAGATCCAAAAGGTCATCGCCGGGCAGTTGCCCGATGCCGATACCGAGGTTCTTTTGGTGCTGGATGCCACCACCGGTCAGAACGCCATGAACCAGGCCAATGAATTTAAGAAGGTCACCTCTCTTACGGGTGTGATCCTCACCAAGCTGGACGGCACCGCCAAGGGCGGCATGGCCATCCCGCTGAAGGCCGAAATGGGCTTGCCCATCCGCTTTGTGGGTGTGGGTGAGCAGATGGACGATCTGCAGCCCTTTAACGGCTATGACTTTGCGAAAGCATTATTTTGAGGTGTATCATGAGAATTGACGGACGTACTGAAAAACAGCTTCGTAAAATTGAAATCATTAAAGACTATACCATGCACGCTGAGGGTAGTGTTCTGTATTGCCAGGGCAATACCAAGGTGATCTGCACCGCTACGGTGGAAGAGAGCGTACCGCCCTATCTTTTGGGTACCGGCAAGGGCTGGGTCACGGCAGAGTATTCCATGCTCCCCCGGGCCACCGCTACCCGTAATAAGCGTGACATTGCAAAATTAAAGCAAGCCCCCCGCAGTACCGAGATCCAGCGCTTGATCGGACGTGCTCTGCGTGGCGCCGTAGATCTGACTCTGTTGGGTGAGCGCAGTATCATCATCGATTGCGACGTCATCCAGGCCGACGGCGGTACCCGTTGTGCTTCCATCAGCGGCGGTTTTATCGCCCTGGCTTTGGCCATTCAGAAGCTGATGGACGAGGGCAAGCTGGAGCAAAACCCCATCGTCAAGCAGGTGGCGGCCATCTCCGTGGGCGTCCTGGACG
>CAYLIT010000059.1:0-9626 GCA_964383835.1 uncultured Eubacteriales bacterium | reverse complement strand
CCTTAGCTACCCTGCTCATTCGGAACGCAATTTTTTTATTTCTTTAAGTAGACTACTTGGTTGGCTTTGAGCAGGAATTCCTTGGAATTCCAGTCCACCCGCTCAAGCATATGCTCTTCGTCTACAAGATAGACCTCAAAGCCCTCCAGGTTGGTGGTAAGGGTTTTATCCTCGCCGATATTGGTGATCATCACTGCGTTGGTTTCACCATTGGTGGCGGCGACGGCATAAACCCCCTCTTCCTCTACGATGCATTCTGCCTGCTCGCCCAAAACGTACAATTCACCAAAAGCCTTTAATGCATAATAGGTGGCATAGGGCCGACGGGTTTCACAGTTAAAGAGTCCTCCAAACACGGAGGTGCCGAAGCGGGCATCGTAATACATCAGCATATCCACCGGCAGATCCTGCATTCCCAGCATCACGGCGGCGGTATGGGCGGTTGCCTCGGCAGTGCCTCTCTCCTCTACGGTGTAATGGGTGTTCCACTCGTTGCAATGGATTTCGGTATGGGTAAAGCCATAGGCATCCAGATGCTCACGGAACTTTTTCGCCATGATAAAATTATGGGGCGCATCCCAATAAGAATGCCAGGTAAAGAAGTCCAACGGAACATTATTTTTACGGCTATATTCCAAAAAGCCTTCAAAGAATTCCAGCCGATAGGCAGCAGCGCCATCGACTCTTGAGGGGGGAACCTCCTCCGGCGGGAAGAAGCCGTACATGGGGCAGGCCGCATAGCCACCGATCTTGATGGTATCGCCAAAGCAGGCACGCAAATGATTGGCAACGGTGCAATAGAACTCATAAAACTCTTCCTTGGTACCGGTCCAGCATTGGTTCATCCGCTTAACAGGGGCGCCGGGATAGCCGTTTTCCGGCTCATTCCAGATCTCCCAATACTTCAGATCATACCGGAAGCCATCGGCCCAGCCCTCATTATAGTGGCGAATGATATGCTCACAGATCCTTGCCCACTTTTTAAAATCTGCAGGGGGGTTGATATGACGGGGCTTGAAGCCTTGGCGCACCGCATTCTCAATGGTAACGCCCAAGCGGTAATAAGGAACGCAATCGTATTTCAAAAGCTCTGCCAGCATGTGGTCGGTATATTCAAAATCATAGGATGCAGGATCAGATTCATCTGCATCAAAATTCGGAAAAACACAAGGAATATCCACCTTGGGGCGCATGAAATCCATGCCCTGATCATGCAGACGGCTATAGGGGATATGCGCTTCTTGCAGATACTTGCAGAGATCGTAAATATTGCCGTTATAGGGCGCACCACCCACTGCGTGCATCGGCTTGATCTTGCCGATAATATGCTCAAAATTTACCTTCATTGCTTTTCCTCCCGTTTTTTAAGTACATTCATAGGGCGATTGGATCGCCTTTCTGACGGATTGGGCGATCTCATCGTGATGATACACGATCTTGGTCTGTTCCTCAAAGGGAGTAAACATCACGTCCTCGGGATCGGCGCCCGTTATATAACAATACCACGTCAGCGCCGCCGTATAACGGCCGATCCCCTTGCTCAGGTGATAACCGTCGCGGGTCAGGGTATCTCCCACCGTGGTTTTACGCAGATTCTGGATGGCGGTGCCCGCAGGAATAATTCCTACAATGCTCTCCTCCTCCAGCACGTTGTTTTGCACCCGTTCCAAAATCCCTTCATACATCTTATTCTGATCCCGACCGAATTCCTCAAAGGCCTTTCGCGTACTGTCCGATTGATAGGCCCAGGTCATATGCCAAAGGACCTTGGTCTCTTTTTGGGGCTTGCGCTGCTCAATATACTTCAAAATATTCGGCAGATTATCATAGGTGCTGTCGTTTGCGTTTTCTCCGCTGGCCTGCTGAACCGTTATGATATCCCATTTTTCGTCCTTAATGGCGGTGGAAATGGCGACGTCTGCGGTACTGCCCCAGCTTCCCGCGGTATTTTTATAATAGCGGTAGGCGGGGGCGTTTTGGGTCATATTTTTATAATGCGTATCCAAAGAGCATCCGCCGATATAGAGATTGCCCAGTATGATCTCCTTGACACCGTAGGAGTTTGCGATATCCCAAAGATATTCCATTCCGTCGACACTGAAGCTGTTGCCAATGGCTAAGATCTTCAAGGAATCCTTATAGGGATTCTCCTCGGCGGAAAATAAGGGGCCTGCCGTATCTGTCGGCGCGGGAGCTTCCTCCGTACCCTCCTCTTCGGGCTCCGCCTTCGGCGGCTCGACCTCGACGAGCTCTTCTTCCGGTGCGGGAGTCTCAACCTTTGACGGCTCCTCGGGCTCTTCCTCCGCATCGGGCAGCTTTTGCTCCGGTAAGGGATTCTCCTCCTTTTCTGGGAGATCCGTCTGCTGCTCCTCTTTTTCAGGAAGCTTTTCCTCCGGCGCCTTCTGCTCGTTTTCAATATAGGAATCCGAGACCGCCGATTCTTCCTGCTCGGTCTTACATCCCGCCAAAACGCTAAAAAGAAGCAGGGTGATCAGCAAAACAGCCGTTATTCTTTTCAGATTCATTTCTATAACCCCCTTTTTTATTATTATAGCATTGGCACTCTTTCGGTTCAAGAGATATATTTACGAAAAAGTTTCGTAAACCATTGATTTTTTCGACGTCACTTGATAAAATAAGACAAAAGGAGGGATCCTTATGACATTAAAGGATATTGCCGCCGAGGCCGAGGTTTCGGTTGCCACCGTTTCAAAGGCATTCAAGAATGCCGACGACGTGGGAGAGGAAACCAAGGAGCGCATCTACGCCATTGCCAAAAAGCACGGCTGCTTCCATAAATACTATAAAGAGCGGTACGAAAAAAAGGTGGTGGCGGTCATCTGCCACGAGCTGAACAGCGCCTTTTACAGCACTCAGCTGGAATACATCAAGGCCTACTTTGGGCGGCGTAATACCGACGTGATCATCTCTACGGATGATTTTGACCGAAATAAGCAGAAGGAATTGATCCAATTTCATTCCGCCCTCACTAAGGTGGACGGCATCATCGCCTACGGGCTTTACCAGCCTGTTCCGAAAGGGATCGAGGTGCCGGTGGTGGCCATCAGCGGCAACCGTGAATTATCTCATACTGATATTGTGCGTCCCAACCACCGCAAAGCCATGTGTTCTGCCATTTCCCATCTGAAAGGGTTGGGACATCGCAAGATCGCCTTTATCGGTGAGACGCTGACGGCCAAATATCAGCGCAGCTTCGCCTACGCCATGGAGCATTATGACCTGCCGAATGATCTGCAGATCATTGCGAAATCGCGTTTTGAGCAGGCGGGGCTCGACGGTGTTGAAGCCTTGCTTAAAAAAGGCGAACCCTTTACAGCAATCATTTGCGCCTATGATTACATCGCCATCGGCGCCATCAAGGCCTTGCAAAATCACGGCCTACACGTTCCGGGGGATGTTTCGGTGATCGGCTCGGATAACATCCCCACCGCAGGGCATCTGAACAAAGCCCTCACCACCATCGACCAGGCCTCCCCGGCCATCTGCGATATCGCCTGCTCCCTGCTATCGAAAAAGATGCAGAATAAATACTACTGTGCCGGCTCCAACATCGAGATCGACGGAACTCTTATCGTGCGGGAAACCACCGGCCCCTGTCCCGAAAACTAAAAAACACCCCGTTGCAACCCTTGCAACGGGGTGTAATTTTACACCTTTACAGTAAAAACTTGGACATGATCAGCAAGATCACCGGAATGGTAAAGCAGGAGAGCAAGTGGGATACGATGGCCATACCTGCCGCCTCGGTGGTATCCTTGCCGTAGGCGCTGGGAATGACGATGGTATTCAGCCCCAGGGGCATCGCCAGAGAGCAGACAACGCAGATCAGGGTGGATTCCTGCATAGGAATAAAATGCAGCGCCGCAATGGCGATGGCCGGGAACACCAACAGCCGCACCGCCGAGATCAGATAGATCTTCAGGTTGGTGAAGGTCTTTTTGAGATCGGTGGAGGCTACCGTGATACCGGTCAACAGCATGGCCACCGGGGACATACAGTTCGAAGCAGAGTTCAGCATAGTGCCAAGCCAGCCAGGGACGGGAATGCCCGCAAGACCGATGATCATACCGACTATCATGGCGATGAACATGGGGTTCAAAAAGGACTTACAGCGCTGGGCGAGGGTCAGCTTCCGACCACTCTCGCTCATCAGCAAGGAGGGGGCGCCCCACACGTAGATCCCCATCCAAAGGGGCAGGGTGAAGATGAGATACTCAAAGAAATAATCGGGGTAAAGCTGGCTGACGATGGCGTTGCCCATAAACCCGAAGTTGGAAAAGCACAGCCCATAAGTATAGATATTGCGGATATAGCGGTCCTTGCGGGAAAGCAGCAGTGCCGACAAAAGTGCCAGTGGGATGACGATCCCCAGCACGATAAAGCTGATCACCAGAGGCTTCCACATAGTGGAAAGGCTCTTGAGGGTGAATTTATCGATAAAGGTCACCAGCACCAGTGCGGGAATAAACACGAAGTTTTCCATTTTAGCCAGTACGCCGGCCGCATCCCCCTGCACCACCTTAAATTTAGCCATCAGATAGCCGATAATGATCAGCGAGAACAAAAAGGCCATCTGAGAAAGAGTCGTTGAAAAGATTTGCATAGTGATTTCCTCTTACACGTTTGCGGGCAGCTTGGTCAAAAGATCGCCCAAATGCTCGGTGATATCCAGCTCAACGACTTTGAACTTACCGTTTTCGTACTCAAAAACGTTCAAAGAGGCGTTAGCTGCCCAAGGAATACGCTTCATCTCCTCCACCGGAACACCGCAGGCTTCGGTGGTGAGGGCGCGAATAGGGGTAGCGTGGGTGGTGATGCAGACCGTCTGCCCGTCGTGCCGTTCGGCAATGCGACGAACGGTTGCGACAATGCGCGCAGAAAGCTCCTTCACCGTCTCCCCGTCGGGACAACCGCTACGGCCGATATCCTTGATCCAAAGTTCAGTTTCCTCGGGGTAGCGTTCTCCCATCTCGTCAAAAAAAATGCCTTCCCATCTACCGGCATCGATCTCACGAAGGCCGGTATCCTTATGTACCGGGAGCCCTAAGGCTTCACCGATGGGGGTCGCCGTATGATAAGCCCGCAGAAGGTCGCTGGAATAGATGGCCTCCACCGGATGCGCCTTAAAATAGTCACCGGCTTTTTGAGCCTGCAGTTTACCAAGCTCAGTGAGATCGATATTCCAATGACCTGCAAACTTGCGTTCTTCATTGGCGATACTGAAGCCGTGACGGACCATAATGATTTTTGTAGACATAGATTCTCCTTATAAAATTTCAATAAACAACAGATACATCAAGGGAATAGTGACGATGGATATGGTATGAGAGACCATCGCCATGGCGGCACCCGTCTTGGTTTCTCCGCCGTAGGCCGCAGGATAGACAATGGTATTCAGCCCCAAGGGCGTAGCAAAACAGATCAAAGCCATTCGCATGATTTCGTCGCTTGTTCCCAAAAGCTTCAGTGCCACCATCATGATGGCGGGCAGGATGACCAACCGAAAACCGGTTGCAACGTATACCTTTTTGTTGGTAATCATCTCTTTAAAGTTATACCCGCCGATGACAAATCCGGCCAACACCATAGCCACGGGACCCTGGCACTTACTGGCCTCGTTAAAGGCGTTGAGCAAAAAGTCGGGCAGGAAATTTTTGGCGCCCAAAAGACCCAGCACAATACCTGCTACCAGTGCGATGGTGGGCGGGGTGATCAGGCCTTTTTTCAGGTTTGCCGCAAGGCCGGCGCTTTGATCCTTGGGGATCAAAACATAAAGACCCCACGCATTACAGCAGATACTGATAAAGAAGCAGAACAGGGCGTATTTATAATACCCTTCGTCGCCCCAAATTCCACGGATGATGAAATTGCCCATAAAGCCAAAGTTCCCGAAGGTCAACGCGTACTTATAAATGTTCCGCTGATAGGTTTTACGCTGCTCTTTTTTAAAAAACAGGGCAGAGAGCGGGTATGCTACCAAAATAGCCGCAGAGACCAGCAAAAGGCCGTAAAGCATCAATTTCCAGTCCTTTGAAAAGTTCTCTACCGTACATTTGGTAATCATGCTGTACAGCGAAAGAGCAGGAACAAAGATCCAGGTCTCTGCCTTGGAAAAGATCGTTCCTGCATTCTCGGGCAAAATTTGTTTTTTACGCAACACATAGCCGACGGCGATCAGAAAAAACATCATCAGCATCTGACTAAGGGTTAAGTTAAAGATTTCCATTTAAGCTCCTTTAAAAACGCCATGTTTCCTCATTATAAGCATAGTTATTCTAACATACAACAACGTATTTTGCAACAAAAAAGAGAGCATTTAATGCTCTCTTTTTATGATTCCGCTTTCTTTTTCAACATGGGAGCCGTGCAGACCGTTGTACTGCACCTCGCCCTCCAGCTTCATATTAAATATCTTTTTGCAGTTGCCCAAAAAGGCATTATGGATCACCACGTTTTCTGCTTTGAATTCTTTTTCGTTGATATCGAAATCAAAGGCGGTGGCAAAATCGTTATCACGGTTCTGATAAAAGACGTTTTCGATCACCACGTTGCAAAGATCGGAGCCGTAGCAACGGTCCTCCCGGGCTTCCTTGGTCGTAAAGATATAATCTACGTCATTTTCGGCATAAATATTGCCGAAATAGCTGTTTTCCAGCGATACGTTGCACAGCACCACGCAACCCATATGCATGTGCAGATTGGTGGCATGGATGTTATACACCTCGCCCAGCATATTGGGACACTCCTTGAAATAACCCGGCTGACCGATGCGGATCATAGTGTAAGGCGCATTGCTCTTGCGGATCCGATTGATATCAAAAGGAGGTAAACAGAAAGCAGGATAGTTGGGATAGAGCTTTCCGTCCTCCGCGGCATAGTTATCGGTACAATGAATATTATCAATGGTAATATTATAGATCTTTTTACCGTCGGTATTGCGAATTCCGATGACCGAGCATTCCACCGAGGTTGCTATGATATCCTTGATTATAATATCGTGGATATCCAACTCATGACCCTCAACGCGGTACATCCAGCCCATTCCTTGACGGTTTTCGGGATGGTCAATGGCACTTAAAGCCACCACGTCGTCCCCCGCCTGACCGGTGATCTTTTCGATCAAAATGTTGCTGCAGCCGAGGCGCAGATCAATGCCATCCTGATTGCGGCGATCGCACTCTGCCGCAAAATGGATTTGCGAAATACGTCCACGCTCTGCATGGAGCAGATTGATCGCCCACCAGCGTTGGTTTCTGAGTTCCAGATTTTCGATCACAAAATCACGGATATTATAAAAAAGGATCAAGTTATTGCGCGAAACGTGGGGGTTGCCGTCCAACCAACTTGTTTTCTGGGTCAGACCGTTAGGCAAACCGCCGTCCAGCACCGCATGACCCTGACCGCGGATCACAATATTGTGCCGTTGCTCTGCCAAGGTATGGCCCTCAGTTTCGGTATCGGCAAAGTTACGAAAAATGTTATCCATACAACCGTCTGCCTGCCGAAGATGGCAGTTATCCAGCACAATCTCCATCTCCGAGGGCAGAATGATCGCCTTATCGATATTCCAGATCAGCTCGCCGGTACGCTCGTTGATCCGAGGGATGGTGATGGAATTGACGCCTTTTTCATGAGCAAAATTCACCGCATTCTGAATGGATTCTGCGTCGGTATGACCGATAAATTGATTGGGGGTAACCATAGTTCTTGAGATCCTTTCTGTTGTTATTTTAATTCTACAACAAAACGAAGGACAGTTCAATGTTTTAGATTACGAAACATTTTCGTAAAATAAATAACGCTCGTCATTTATAACAGCACTTCCAAGCCATCATAAGCAACCGTAATATCATAGCGCAGCAGATTAGCAGAAAGGGTCTTTTGATCGGGGTGCAGCTTACGGGCCATATGACTGATGCAAAACTGTTTAATATAGGGCTTCAGGGTCTTTTGAAGCTCCAAAACCATAGCAAGGTTGTTGTGCTCAAAGATGCGCTTATCACCATCTTGCTCCCCGATGGTGCCGTCCAAAACCGCAAAATCGGGACAATGTTCCTTAATGGCTTTAAACTCATCATAGAGAAGCCAGGCGCCGTCCAGGCCATAAAAAAGGGTGCGTACACCGTCGGAGATGATAAAATGGACCGTTTTTTCAGCGGTAGCATGATTAGCTTTATACGCACAGACGGTATATACACCAAGCTGCTGCACATCACCGTCCTCAAAGGGGATAAATTTTGCACCGCAGGCCTCTAAAGCGATGCGTGTCTCCTCATTGTAATGATCATTGTGGGCATGGGTATTGATAATGTATTTAATGGCGGAGGGGACTTTATTCAATTCGCGTAAAGCATCCATTACCTGCGGACCGGGATCGATCAACAAACAATCATCGATCAATGCCGAGGACAATCTGCGAAATTCTGTATATTCTTCCGGTTTGATCAGCGGCCAGTCCGCCGCACCGGTTCCTAAAAATGTCAGTTTCATGCGATTACACTCCTTTAAAAATCGTTACTTTTGATCAAAATCTTTAATAGAACTGCGTTTTGCCATTTTCAGAATTCTGCCAAAACCAACGGTTGCACCATCAAACGATATCAATCGTTTCTTGTTAATATCATAAAGGGTAATAGAGCTATTCGTCCCATATTTGATTTTTCTGTACTTGACAGACTCCCATAAGACCTCTTTTTTAAATCGAAAAAACAGTATTAAATATTCCTCTTTAATGGAAATCCTGTTTACAGTGCAACGATAGGAAATGAATGTCGGCAATACAAGAATTGCGGGTATGCCTAATAGTAAAAAGATATAACCTCCATCCTCATGCCAAAGAATGGCTGACGGTATTCCGATTATAAGGCAGACAAAAACTGCTATCAACAACGCAATTTTATACGCCCTGCCAATCTTAGCAATAAACTCTCCTTTCGGAAGATCTAATTCTTCATATTTTGTCGACGAATCCAACAATTCAGCCAAAGGATTATAACTCATATATTCCACCTCATGTTTTAAATTATATCACACCATCATGATTAATTTAATATCAATTCGTAAAGTTTTCGTTTAAAAATAAAGGAACATGATCAAAAAGACAAAATTCACATCAGAACACACGCTACGATCAGTTGGTGAGCAAGTGAGTCGTAAGCAATGGCTCTCGGCTTTAAGCCGAGAGGGTGCAGCAAAAGAAAAGGACTACCTTACGGTAGTCCTTTTCTTTTGGTGCACCTTCAGGGACTCGAACCCGGGACCCACTGATTAAGAGTCAGTTGCTCTACCAACTGAGCTAAAGGTGCATTTATAGATGCTCAGTTTTTCCTTGCTTTCAAAACTTCCATAATTGAAGTTTTAATCAACGAGACCTTTGCAACAATCAAAATGTTCATCGCTTGCGCTCGATACATTTTGTGTTGCTGCAGCTGCTGACCTGCTCGCTTGATCTGCCAAAGGGCAGCGCTTCGCAGTCGCAACTACCAACTGAGCTAAAGGTGCATGTTTGGAAAAAGAGTCAAGAGCCTTACCGGATCCTGACTCTTTTTCATTATGTCGGCATTACGTATCTTCCCGGGCCGTCACCAGCCAAGTATTGTCCGCAT
>CAYLIT010000058.1:0-9680 GCA_964383835.1 uncultured Eubacteriales bacterium | reverse complement strand
AAAAAGGCACCGTACGACGGTGCCTTTTTTTATGGCTTAATTATTAGAATGACTGTCTTTTTTCAAAAAGCCCACCAGAATTGAAATGATGGAAAAGACGTTGCAGAGGATGGTAGGGACGGAGACCGTCCATACGCCGTAGATCAGCCACAGCACCACACCGCAGAGGTTATAGACCCGAAGGACGGTGACACTGGTCTGCCAGAAGCCGAGGATGGCCAGGCAGGAGCCTAAGAGGGGCAGGAGGCTTTTGAAGCCTTGAAAATTTGGCAGAGCGCTGAGGGTGGTGAAGAGGATAAATATAAGGGGGATCCAGCGGTGGTTTGCCCATTTTTTATCCTTTTGTGCAAAGACGATATTGCGTAGGGTGTTGACGGCGTTGATGGCACCACCCGAAAATTCACCCAGCACGAAAAAGTGGATCGCCCACAGAAAGTCGGAGCAGCCTTTTAAAAGAATGATCTTTTTGCGTTTATTTATTGAAAAAATAAAGAGGGAGAGGGCGAGGGGAACCAAGCCGATGAGCTGGGCGACCAGCTTGCGGGGGTCGTCGAACCCCGAGCGGAACCAATCAATGATCCACATGGTTTATTCCTCCGGGGCATCCCCGAAATCGGGGATATCCAAGGGGACGCCGCCCTGCTTGGCGCTTTCATGCGCCATCAGACCGGGGATGGTGTACCGTGCCGCCCGCCATGCGTTGACGTAGGGCATTTTCCCGGTGGTAACGGCGGTGCAGAAATCGTCGATCAGCAGTTGGTGGGAGGCCATGTGTCCATTGGTTTCCGGCATTCTTTTGAATTCTTCGGGCAGGCGGTCGTACCGCTCCTTTTGAGCGGGGGAATAATCCTTGCCCTGGAATTTATGGTTGGCTACCTGATTTTTATAATCTTCAAGTTCTTTGGCGTCGGTCATGGCCGTGGGGTTGACCTCGTGGCTCACATCCCGCAGCTCCACTCCCTTTTCGGTGAGGGCGGCAAGAAGATGCTGGGCATTTGAAAACTGATAGGAGCCTTGGGTGCCGTAAAAGCCGGAAATATAGGAGCTGGGTGCCTTATAACCGATGCGGCGACATTCCGAAATTCTGCCCACACCGCCGTTTGCCAACTGCATCAGGGCGAATTCATTAGAGAAGGTGTTATCCCAATGGTTTTCGCCCACTGCAAAGGGTGTGTTTTCCTCCTTGTCCACATAGCCGAAGGCGGTCACACGGGTGGCGTAGGTATCGGCGGCGTACAACAGCATAGCGGTGGAGTGGGTGGGATAAAAGAAAGGGGGCACCGCCGAAGAGCGGCGGTCGGCTTGAAAGGGTTCGGGAAAGTGGCTCAGATCGTGGAAGTATTGGGATTCTCCGTACACGAAATTGCCGAAGGCACCCTTTTTGTGCTGTTCACGGCAATACATGGCGCAGGGGTAATAGATGCAGGTTTCGCCCATCATGTAGGTCTTTTTACTGACGGTCACCGCATCGATGATCCGCTTGCAATCCTCCACGGTGATGGCCATGGGGACGGCACTGTAAACGTCCTTGCCTGCCAGCAGGGCACGGGTCACCAGATCACCGTGGGTGTGCCGCTGGGTGAAGATGGCGACGGCGGTGATCTCTTGGCTTGCAATGGCTTCTTCAAAGCTCTCGATGATCTCAACCTTGAATTTTTCGCTGTATTGCTGTGCCTTGATCCGGTCCAGGTCGCAGACGTAGACTTTATTCACGGTGGGGTGGTTTTGAAAGAGGGGGACGAAGCCTTTGGCGAAGGATCCGCACCCGATGATCGCAACAGTTATTTTTTTATCCATTTTATGACCATTCCTTTCTTTGTGCCACAGGCACAAATGACACATGAAAGAATGGTCATAAGTGCCATGATTTTCGGTTGCCGTGAAAGCGGCGAGAAAATCGGCATTAAATTTTATAAGTTTGAAATTTATTTTCAAACTTCTCCTTTTGGGTTGATTATAGAAAATTCCGGTGGTATAATCAAGGGGAGAACCAAATGAAAAATGTTGAAAAACAAAGATGGTGAGAACAAATGAAATTAGAAGAATTAAACCCTTACGTGCGGTTTTTTAAGAAAATAGCGCGGGGGCAGATCTATAAAAGTGCGGTCTGTGCTTACGATTTTCGCTTATTTTATCTGTACAAGGGCGGCATTACATTTGAATTAGAGAAGGCGCGGCATCGGCTGGAGGGCGGGGACGTCATCCTCATTCCGCCGGGAACTGCTTATAAATTGGTTTATGATACGCCCCAAGAGATCGGCTATTACCTTGTGAATTTTGATTTTGTGTTTGACCCTCTCTATCGCTCGTCGCATACTCCGGCGCCGTCGGAATGTTTTGACCAAAAACAAATTTTTTCCAATGAATGGATCGAGCCTTTTGGGGAGATCTTTGTTCTGCAAAGCTGCCGAAGCATCGAGCGTGTTTTGGAGGAAATGAATGAAAGCAATGTAACAGACGGCAAGGAGCAGGCGGTTTTGGGCTCGGCGTTGATGAAAAGCGTGTTGATGAAGATCGTTCTTAAAAGTAAGGCTGACGAGGGAGAGGCGGCAAGCCTCATCCGGGAGGTAAAGGATTATATCGAAAAAAACAGCACCCGCAGGCTGACCAATCAGGAGGTGGCGGGGCATTTCGGGTACCATCCCTATTATTTGAGCCATGTTTTTGCCAAAGCCGAGGGAAAGACGCTGCATCAATACATTAATGAGATGCGGGTCAAGGCGGCAAAGGAGCGGCTTTGCCTGACCGAACAGCCCATCGCCGTCATTGCCGAGGAGCTGGGGTTTGCCGATTGCCCTTATTTTTCGTACTTTTTCAAAAAAGCCACCGGGATGACACCCAAGGAATACAGAGAACTTTGTAAATGAAAAAGGTGCTGTGAAAACAGCACCTTATGCTTTTTTGATCCAGCGGCCGCTGAAGTATTTCCAGCCGTAAAAGCTTGCACGGCAGACCCAGTCGGCAAACATGGCGATCCAGACACCGATGATCCCCATGCCAAAGCCGGGGATAGAGAGACCGAACAGCGAAAAGCCATCAGCAGCAAGGATATACGCACCCGCCACACGGAACACCCACATGGCGACGCTCGCCACCTTCATGGGGAATTTGGCATCCCCTGCGGCACGGAAAACGCCCGGCAAATAAAAGCCCAACGGCCAGATGAAGACCGCTACGATGGCATGAAGCCGTAGCAGCTCTGCCGCCAGCTCGGTGGAGGCCTCCGAAAGACCGTAAAGGGAGAGCAGAGGCTTGGTAAAAAGCAGGGTGATGAGGGAGCCTACGAACAGAAGGGCGTAACAGATCCCAAGGAGCAGGCGGGAGTATTTTTTAGCCTGTTCTTTTTCCCCGGCGCCGATGCACCGTCCCACAACGGTGGTGGTGGAGCTACCCACCGCATTGCCCGCCATGTACTGAAAGTTTGCAAGGTTGAGGGCAACGGAGTTTGCCGCCACCGCTACTGTTCCCATGGTGGAGATCAAAGAGGAGGTCAACAGCTTGCCGAAGCTGTGCATACTGTTTTCGATACCGGTGGGGATGCCGATCTGCAGGATCCGCTTGATCAGCGGAAAATCGGGGCGATAGTGCCACAGCTTTTCGAAATAAAGGGGACGTTTTTTATTGTGCAGCAGGACAATGACGGTGACGGAAAAAACAAGGCGGGAGAGCATGGTGGAAAGGGCGGCGCCTGCGGCGCCCATACACAATTTTGAAATAAAAATATAGTTGGTAATAATGACCTGAATATTGCTGGCAAAGCCCAGCCACATACAAAGGACGGTGTTGCCCATTACCCGGAAAAGGGCGGCGCCTACCTGATGAATGGCCAAAAGAGGGAACGAGAGGGAGATGATGGAGAAATAGTTCAAGGCGTGGTACATGACGTCTGCCTCTACGTCACCGTAGAGCAGGTTCAACAGGGGCACCCGCAGGGTAAAGACCGTCACGGTGATCACCAGCGAGATGAAGGTAACGCAGTAAAGCAGCTGCTTGGAGGAATTATGCATCAGCTTGGTGTCCTGGCGCCCCATGGCCTGGGAGACCACCACCGAACCGCCGGTTACAATAGCGGTGAAGGCGATGATCAACAGGTTATCCAGCATGGTGACCAGCGAAACGCCGGAAACCGCCGCATCCCCCGCCCGGGAGACCATCATGGTGTTGATGGTGCCGGTCAACAGCGAAAGCACCGATTGAAAAATCAGCGGTAAGATCAGTTTAAAGAGATCTTTTCTTGAAAATAGCATGAAACGTTGTCCCTCTCTTGACATTTTTTGTGTTCTGTATTATAACAATAGCATAATGAGATGGCGTTTTCGTGCCATTGCTTGATTATTTTGTGCCAAATTTTTACGGAGGTGTTCATGCAAGTCCGATTTAATCTGCGGCGGGAGCAGCAGGAGCAATTTACCTGTACCGAAATCAAAAAACCGGTCACCGGCTATAACTTTCACAGCCCCATCGAGATCATGCTGGTGGAAGCGGGAGAGGTGGAGGCATGGGTCAACGGCCACCGTGAGATCCTAAAGGCGGGGGAGATAAGTGTGGCCTTCAGCTACGACGGTCACGGCGGACGGGGGATGACCGAAGATGCCCGGGTGATCTTTCTGATCATTCCGGTGGAGCTGTGCGGAGAGTTCAAGCCCACTTTACGCCAAAAGCGGGCGGGGTACCCCTTTATTCGGGATCAAGAGGTATATCAGCGGATCATGGAGTGCTGTCGTGAACTAAAAAAGACGGAGCATGAAATGATCCTTCGGGGATACCTTTACGTCATCATCGGTACTCTTTTAGAGCGGATGGCGCTGGAGGATCGGGGGGAGCCGGTGGATCCGGACCTTTCTACAAAGGTGTTGTTTTATCTGCAGGAAAACTTTCGTGACGAGCTTTCGTTAAAATCGGTGGCAGAGGCTTTGGGGTATAATCCCAGCTATCTTTCCCGCTATTTTACCGAAAACTTCCGCATCCCTTTCAGCCGCTATCTTACCATGCTCCGCCTCAGAGAGAGCGTTTTGCTGATGCGGGAGGGGAGCCGGGATCTTTCTACCTGTGCTTTCGAGAGCGGCTTTAATTCCCTACGCACGTTTCATCGGGTATTTCAGGAGGAATTCGGCTGTACCCCCAAAAATTATATGAAGCAATTTCAAGAATAAAAAAGACTCGGCCCGCCGAGTCTTTTTTATTCTTATATATCTTTAAAATGTTTCAGCCAGCGATTGCTGAAGTAACGCCAGGCGTAGAGTACGGCTCTGACGACCCAATCGGCAAACATGGCGTACCATACGCCGAAGATCCCAAGCCCCATACCGGGGATGGTCAGGCCGAAGAGATGGATGCTTTCCAGCGCCAGATAATAGGCACCTGCCACCCGCAACACCCACATACTGACACCGGACACCACCATGGTGAAGTTGACGTCGCTGGCAGAGCGGAACACGTGGGGCAGACCGAACCCTAAGGGCCAGATAAAGGTGGCGATGGCCGCATGGGTGAGGATCAGCTCTTTGGCGTTTACCGCCGCCTGGGGCGAGAGGTTGTAAATGGCGATCAGCGGCTCTGCAAAGAGGAAGGTCAGCAGTACCACCAGCCACAGACAGCCGTACATGGCACCGATGAGGATACGGGAATATTTTTTTGCCTGCTCCTTCTCGCCGGCACCGATGCACCGCCCCACTACCGTGATGATGGCAAGGCCGATGGCATTGCCGGGCATATATTGGAAGTCGGCCAGATTATTGGCCACAGCATTGGCGGCGATGGCGGCAGTCCCCAGGGTGGAGATCAGCGATTGGGTCAGAAGCTTGCCGAACTGGAAGAGGCAGTTTTCCACACCGTAGGGAATACCGATCTGCAGGATCCGCTTGATGATCTTGAAATCGGGCTTATAATGGAACAGCCGATCTATGTAGATGAGGTTTTTGCGGTTATGCAGCAGAGCCAGCATGATCACCGCAAAGATGATGCGTGCGATGAGGGTGGAGATCGAAGCCCCTGCGGCGCCCATCCCCATCTTGTTGATGAGGATGAAGTTACTGCCCACCACAAACAGGTTCATCAAAAGGGTGGTGATCATGGATACGGTAGAGTTCCCCATCACCCGGAACAAGGCCGCCCCGGCGTTATAGAGCGAGAGGAAGGGAAAGGAGAGGGTAAGAAAGAAGAAATAGTCCATGGCGTGCTTCATTACTTCCGGCTCCGCATCGCCGAAGAGGGCGTTCAGAAGCGGTTCCCGGAAGGTTACTGCAAGGATGGAAACCACGATTGCCACCACCGTAGAGGAATACAGCAGTTGCTTGACCGACTTCTGCACCAGGTCCATATCTTTTTTGCCCAAAAACTGCGAAACGACTACTGAGCCACCGGTCACCAGGGCGGTGAAAAACAGCATCAGCAGAATATCCAAGGTATTGATCAGCGAAACGCCGGACACCGCCGCTTCACCGGCCGAGGACACCATCATGGAGTTGATCATGCCCACCATTACCGAAAGCACTTGTTGAATGATCAGCGGTAGGGTGATCTTTACAAGCTCACGTTTGGTAAATAACATTTTATTTCCTCCTGCCTCTTGACAGAATTTCATGATTGTACTATAAATATAACATAGTAATATGACAAAATGTTGCCATTTTCATACTTGTTTATGCCATTTTTTTACGGAGGTGTCTATGAAAGCCGAATTGAACCTGAGGCGGGAGCAGGCAAACCGTCTGTTTATGCGGGAGTTTTCCGATCCTTATGCCAACTTTCATTTTCATTCTCAGATCGAATTGCAGATGATCGATGAGGGGGAGGTGGAGGTGTGGGTCAACGACCGGCACAGCATCTTAAAAGCGGGAGAGGTTTCGGTGGCGTTCAGCTACGATGCCCACGGCTACCGCACTCCCGAGAGTGCCAAGGTCACCTGTCTGATCATTCCCACCGATCTTTTTGGGGAGGTATGGTCTGCCATCCGACATAAACAGGTGGGCAATCCCTTTATTCGGGATCGGGCGGTTTATGACCAGCTCAAGGCTTGTTACCGTGCCATCAAGGAGAGTAAAAACGATATCAAGAGTCGGGGCTATCTTTACGTGATCTTAGGGATCTTAACGGAGCAGATGAAGCTGACCGACCGCACCGAATCGGTCAATTCTCAGCTTTCTACCCGGATCCTCTTTTATATCAACGAGAACTTCCGTAACGATATCACCCTGCAATCCATTGCGGTGGCGCTGGGGTATAATCCCAACTATCTTTCACGGTATTTCAAATCCTGCTTCAATATCGGGATCAATCAGTATATCACCATGATCCGCTTGAGGGAAACGGTGCTGTTGATGCGTGAGGGAAAAAACAACGTCGCTTACTGTGCTTTTGAGAGCGGGTTTAATTCCGCAAGAACCTTTTACCGGGCTTTTTTCGAAGAATTTCAATGTACTCCGAAGGAATATTTAAAACAAATCAAAAAACTGTCAAAAAAGGCACAGACCGCAGAAAAATAAGAAAAAGCAACGTTGCTACGAATATTCAAAAAAACAGCGGAAAAAAGTTTCTACTCTTTCTTGCTGTTTTCTTTATAAGGAGAAAATCCGCATAGCAATGCGGATTTTGATTGAAATTTTTCTGCTTTCCGCCTCGTCGAAACCAATAGCTCTCGCTCCATTCTGCTATACGCAGAAAATCCGCTCCCGCCATTGGTTTCTCCTTTTCCCCAACAAAACTCCATTTTGCCGGGGACCCCATATACCCTCTCGTAGTATCACATACGACTTCGGGGTGTTTTGACGAAATCCGCACTCTTTTTTGAAAGTCTTTTATTCGATTTCGGAAGTGATCAGTAAGGCGTTGCCTTCCAATGTCACTTCACCGTAGCCGGCGGGGATGAAATAAGAGGTGCCGGGGGTGAGGGGTTCGCCCTCTAAAGTGGCGTTGCCCTCAAGGCAGATGACGTATTTAAAGGAACGGTCGGTACAGTTGAGGGTCGCATGGCCCGTGAGCGCCAGCTTTTTGACGGTAAAGTAGGGGCATTTTGCGATGATCTCGCCCTCCGGAGTGGGGAGGGAAAGGGGACGGTATTCAAATTTTTGGAGATCTGCCACCGCCTTGGCTTTTTTCACGTGCAGTTCCCGGGGGTTACCGCCTGCATCTAACCGTCCGTAGTCGTACACACGATAGGTCAGGTTGCTGTTTTGCTGGATCTCACAAATAAGACAGCCCTTACCGATGGCGTGGATGGTGCCGGCGGGGATGAAGTAACATTCCCCCGGCATGACCGGGTAAAAGTTCAATAGGTCGGTGAGGGTGTTGCCCTCGATGGCTTCTTCCAGCTTGTCGGGGGTGACGGTTTCACGAAAGCCAAGGTAAATACCGGCACCCGGCTCGGCGGCGACGATATACCAGGTTTCGGTCTTGCCGTAGCTGTTTTCATATTTTAAAGCATATTCGTCCGAGGGGTGCACCTGCACCGAAAGATCCCCCGCCGCATCGATCAGTTTGATGAGCTGGGGGAAGTCCTTGAACTCCTGCAGAGCGCTTCCCCAATGCTCCCGACCGATGATCTCCTTTAAGGGAGTGCCGTCCTCGGTACGGGTAAGGCCGTCCGGGTGGAAGGAAAGCTCCCAGCTTTCCGCCACGATGGGGGTGCTTGCCTGCTTGTGATATTGGGTGATGAGTTTTTTTCCGCCCCAGATATAGTCCTTGGTGGCGGGGATCAGCTTGATGGGCTTCATGGGTTTCTCCTTAAATGATTTGTTTCATTATATAATAAAGTCGGTTGGTTGGCAATCTTTTTTTGTTTACTTTTTTGGAACGGTGTGATACTATAAAATGAGAATATCTGGAAGGAGCTTTTATGGAATTTCTGTATTTTTTAGAGGGGCTTCGCACTCCTGTTTTAGACAAGGTGATGAGCCTGCTTACTCACCTGGGAGAGGAAACTGTTTTTATGGCGGTGGCCATGTTTTTCCTTTGGTGCGTGGATAAGTTCAAGGGCTACTATCTTCTGACCATCGGTTTTCTGGGTACCCAGATCAATCAGCTGTTGAAGGTTACATTCCGCATCCCCCGTCCATGGGTCAAGGACCCGGATTTCACGGTGGTGGAAGGGGCAAAGGCAGAGGCTGGCGGCTATTCCTTCCCCAGCGGTCATACCCAAAGCGGTGTGGGTACCTTTGGCGGTATCGCTCGCTGGACCCGTCGTCGCTGGCTACGGTATCTCTGTATTGCCATCTGCGTGATCGTACCTCTGACCCGGATGTATTTGGGTGTTCACACCCCCATGGACGTGGGAGTTTCCATCCTGATCGCAGGGGTGTTGATCTTTGGGCTTTATCCTCTGGTGCATAAGGCTACCGAGCACCCCAAGGGAATGCAGATCCTGATGCTGGCGCTTCTGTTGTGGTCTGTTGGTCAGGTGTTCTTTATGGAGTTCTTTCCGTTCCCCGCCGATGCAGAGGGCGCAGAGCTGTTCAGCGGCTTAAAGAATGCCTATAAAATGCTGGGCGCTGTGGCCGGCTTCACGGTGGTCTATTGGCTGGATCAGCGGTATATCCGTTACGAAACCGGCGGCTGTTGGTGGGTTCAGCTTTTGAAATGGATCCCCGGTCTGGGGCTTTCGGTAGGTCTCAAGGAGGTCATGTACCTGGTGCTGGACTTTTTGCCCGGCGAGCTGCTGCATCGGATGATCGCCTACTTTGTTC
>CAYLIT010000057.1:0-9732 GCA_964383835.1 uncultured Eubacteriales bacterium | reverse complement strand
CAGTGGATTGAAAATCTCTGGGATAAAGAAACTGTAACTACTGCATATATCAGCGGTAAGTTAGAGGATATGGGGGAATTAACCACTCAAAAATTAACCTATTCAGGAATGTATAATGTTTCTGAAGGAGAAATACCCTTGATTACCAAAAAAGGCTTTACAATGTGGTATAACGCTGAAGTGAAAGCAAGCATAGATTTTGAAGATGTTGATGTTAAAATCACGAAGAAGAAAGTGATCATAAAAATACCTCATGCAACAATTCAAACGCCCGAAATTGATGAGGAAAGTGTGAGATTTTTGGATGAGAAAAGAGCATTGTTTAATTGGACAGAAAAAACAGAGATCACAACGGCAATTTCAGAAGCGGAAAAAGTAGATATCAAGAAGATGGATTTTTCTCAATTACTTACACAAGCAGATGATTATGCGGAGGTTCTTTTGCGAAAGATATTTGAAAATAATGTAGGTAAAAGAGAAGTGGAGATTTCATTTAAATGATGGTTAAACTTCATCGTGCATTGATTTGTACTATTTTGATAAAATGATGAAATCAACTTAATGGAACGAAAGATGCCGCTGCTTTCGCAGCGGCATCTTCCGTTTGCATTAAAAATAGGAGGGGGATTAAGACGAGATCTCTCTCATCTCGCTTGTAGTATAACACACCCGGCCGGAAAATATGTTAGGAAACTATGAATTAATTTCTAACAAAAATGAATAAATTATGAAGTGGTCGAATGAGCGTTTTTTGCCTGTCTTTTCTGCTCGCGCAGATCCTTGAAGAATTGGCGCAGAATGTCACCGCACTCCTGCTCCAGCACTCCTTTTTCTACCAGCGGGTGATGGTTCCAGGGG
This sequence comes from uncultured Eubacteriales bacterium, assembly GCA_964383835.1. GTDB lineage: Bacteria > Bacillota > Clostridia > Oscillospirales > QAKW01 > QAKW01. Next base: position 8,874 of record CAYLIT010000057.1, on the reverse strand, counting down.
TGGGCCGTAAGATCCATGACCCCGCCCATGGCGCCGCCCTTGGGGTCGGTGGCGCCGATGACCACCCGGGGGATCCGGGTATTGATGATGGCACCGGTACACATGGGGCAGGGCTCTAACGTGACGTAAAGAGTGCAATCCTCCAAACGCCAGGATTTCAATTTTTTGCAGGCTCTTTGCATGGCGGTCAGCTCTGCATGGGAGAGCCCGTTTTGATCCAGCTCCCGGCGGTTGTAGCCTCGGGCGATGATCTTGTCCTCGTGTACGATGACGGCTCCCACCGGTACTTCACCGAGAGCGGCGGCTTTTTTGGCCAGTTTTAAGGCCTCTTTCATATATTTTTGATCCATACTATCAACTCCTGACCTTATTTTAAATAGAATGCTATAAAAAGTAAAGGATTTTTTATAAAAGCCTTTACTTTATTTTTCAATTTTGGTATTATATTAAATTGAATTAGAATGTACTGTTAATATGTGGTATGGGAGGAAACGGATATGAATATTGCCGTTTTATTTGGCGGAAAGTCCTCTGAGCACGAAGTTTCCCGCAGTTCGGTCTGTAACGTACTGAACCTACTGCAGGGTGAAAAATATAATATTTACAAGATCGGTATCACCAAGGCGGGGGCGTGGTTCCTGACCGAGGCCAGCCTGGAGGAGATCAAAAGCGGCGTCTGGGAACAGCGTGCCGATAATGAGGCGGCCTGGATCCTGCCGGATCCTTCTGTAAAGGGAATCCGTACCGCAAGCGGGAAGGTACTGCCGGTGGATCTTGCTATGCCCATCCTGCACGGCAAGAACGGCGAAGACGGCACGGTGGCTGCACTGTTGCAGTTGGCGGGAATTCCGCAGATCACCACCTCCATGACCAGTGCGGCCAATTCCATGGATAAAGGCTTGACCAAACTGATCTGCGATAAGGCCGGCATCTGCCAGGCCGATTGGGCGCAGGTCTACAGTTACGAGCTGAGCGATATGGACGCTGTGGTAGCACGGGTGGAAAAAGCCTTGAGCTATCCCATCTTTGTAAAGCCTGCCAGCGCCGGCAGTAGCGTGGGCATCACCAAGTGTGCCGACCGCGAACAGCTGAAGGCTGGCTTGACCCTTGCTGCAGAGCACGACTTCAAGATCGTGCTGGAGGAAACTATCGTCGGTCACGAGATCGAGGTGGCGGTGCTGGGTAATCGGGAACTGTTTGCCTCCGTTCCCGGCGAGATCCGTCCGGCGGCGGAATTCTATAGCTACGATGCAAAATATAACGATGAAGATTCTTTGCTCTTTATCCCTGCTCGGCTGGATGAGGAGACCTTAGAGCGGGTTAAGGCGGAAGCTATCAAGGTGTTCCGTGCCATGGAGTGCGTGGGCTATGCCCGGGTGGACTTCTTTGTAAAAGAGGACGGAACGGTGGTTTTCAACGAGCTGAATACCATCCCCGGTTTCACCGATATCAGCATGTATCCCAAGCTGATGGCGGCCTCCGGCATTGAGGGCAAGGAGCTGATGGAGCGGTTGATTGCCCTGGCGTTGGAGCGTGCCGAATGATGAAGTGTAAAGAGAGTAATGCCCCCATCGGGGTGTTTGACAGCGGTCTGGGCGGCTTGACTGCCCTCAGACAATTGCAAAAGGATCTGCCGAGAGAGTCTCTGATTTATTTCGGTGACACCGCCCGGGTGCCTTACGGCGGTCGGGATAAAGAAACGTTACTGCATTTTGCAAAAACCGATATTGCCCTGTTGCAGTCCTATGGCGTCAAAGCCATTCTGGTGGCCTGTGGTACCGTTTCTTCTGTGATCTTGGAAGAGATCAAGGGCGATTACGATATCCCTGTAGTGGGGGTCGTGGAAAGTGCCGCAGAAGCGGCGGCCAACGCTACCCGTAACGGATGCATCGGCATCTGGGGAACGGCGGCCTCCATTGGCTCCGGCGCTTATGCCAAGCGGTTGGAAACGCTGGGCTACAGTAACACGGTGGCGGTGCCTTGCCCAAAATTGGTTCCGTTGATCGAGGGTGGGCATACAGCCGACGATGACAAAGAGGCTCGTGCGGCAGTACGGGAATACCTGATCCCGGTGCTGGAAAGCGGTGCCGATACCTTGATCCTGGGCTGTACCCACTATCCGCTGTTGGCCGAGGTGATCCGTGCCGAGGTCGGGGAGGGTTTGACCCTGATCGATTCCGGTGCCGAAAGCATCAATACCCTGCGCCAAGCTTTAGAAGAGCGTGATCTTCTGCGGCAGAGCGGGGAGGGGAACGCCCGCTTTTTGGTCAGCGGTGAACCGGCAGAGTTTGCCCGGGGCGGCGGCCGTTTCTTAAATCAGGAACTTTCCGGAAAGGTGGAGCAAGCAGATGCCGAAGCCTTTGGAAAATAAAAAAGTTAAGCTGGTGCTGGCTACCAGCCAAAAGGTGGACGGGCAGTACGACACCGACCAACTGGAGGCGGAGGGCACCCTCTATTCCAAAGAGGATGCGGTGCACCTGATCTATGAAGAAAACAATACCAAGACCCATATCCGTATCAACGGAAAGACGGTTCACGTCCACCGGTTAGGGGAACTTTCGGGGGATCTATGGTTTGTGGAAGGGGATGAGCGGGATACCCGCTACGAGACCCCTTACGGACGGATGGTTCTCACCATCGTGACCCATAAAATCGAATGGGATGCTAAAAAAATGCGGCTGTTCATCCGTTACAATATTATGTCGGCAGAACAGCTTTTGAGTATGAATGAAATGACGATCGAAATGAGGGAAATGTAATGAAAAATCCGGTCAATGAAATGAAGAATAAGATCCAGAGCCTGTTGCTGGAAAGCTACAAGGCTTGCGTGGCAGAGGGTCTTTTGCCCGAGGTCGAGCTGATGGCTTTTGATATCGAGCAACCCCGTGATGCACAGAACGGTGATTTTTCCAGTAACTTTGCTATGAAGAACGTGCGGGTGCTCAGAAAGGCTCCGCAGATGATCGGCCAGATGCTGGTAGAGCACCTGCCCGCTTGCCCCGAAATCGAGAAGGCAGAGGTGGCCGGCCCCGGCTTTTTGAATTTCTACCTGGGCGAGGCTTATTTCGCAGAAGTTGCCGAAACTGCCGCTGCTCTGGGTGCTGATTACGGTAAAACCGACCGTCTGAACGGCGAGAAGATCATGGTGGAATTCGTATCCGCTAACCCCACCGGCCCCATGCACATGGGTAACGCCCGTGGCGGCGTTGTGGGTGATAGCCTTGCCAACGTACTGGCCTGGGCAGGTGCCGACGTTCATAAAGAGTTTTATGTCAATAACGCCGGTAACCAGGTTTCTCTGTTCGGCCTTTCTCTGTACACCCGTCTGCAACAGTTGTTGCACGGTGAGGATTCGGTAGAGTTCCCCGAAAACGGCTACCACGGTGATGATATCAAGGTGCTGGCAAGCCGCTATCTGGAGGCGCATCCCGAGGCCGCCGAGGAGGCAGAAGAGGTGGTCACTCCCAAGCTGATCGCCTTCGGTCTTGAAAATAATATCGCAAAAATGAAAGAGGATCTTGCTAAGTATAAGATCCATTTCGACGAGTGGTTCCTGGAGTCCACCCTGCACGAGAGCGGCTACGTGGCCGAAACGGTCAAGCTGCTGGAGGATCGGGGCTGGATGTACGAGCAGGAGGGTGCCAAGTGGTTCAAGGCGACCGAGTTCGGCTGTGAAAAGGATGAGGTTCTGGTCAAGGCCAACGGCTTCTATACCTACTATGCGGTAGATATCGCTTACCACCGCAATAAGTTTGAAAAGCGTCAGTTTGATCGCTGCATCGACGTATTCGGCGCCGATCACCACGGCCATACTCTGCGCTTCAAGGCCGCTATGGCCGCCATCGGCCAGGATCAGGACAAGCTCCAATTTGTGCTGATGCAGTTGGTACGGCTGATGAAGGACGGCGAGCCCTTCCGGATGTCCAAGCGTACCGGAAAGAGCATCACCCTGGCAGATCTTTTAAATGAGATCCCCGCCGATGCCGCCCGGTTCTTCTTCAATCTGAACCGTTGCGACAGCGCCATGGACTTTGATCTGGATCTTGCTCTTAAGCAGGATAACGAGAACCCCCTCTATTACGTGCAGTATGCCCACGCAAGAATCTGCAGCATCATCCGCACCTTGGAGGAGTTGGGTGTAACCTACGAGGGCGGTAACATCGCCGCCGGTCAGTATCAGACCGCCGAGGAGCGTGCCTTGATCCGTGCCGTTGCCAATTTCCCCGAAGAGATCGTCGGTTGTGCCGATGCTTTGGAAACCTCCCGCCTGACCCACTACGTGATGCAGGTGGCCGGTTGCTTCCATAGCTTCTATAATGCCTGCCGCATCAAGGGCGAGGAGCCTGCCGTTCAGCAAGCCCGTCTGACCCTTTGTGTCGCCACCAAAAACACCATCGCCAACGCCCTTTCTTTGATGGGGATTGACGCTCCGGAGAAAATGTAAAAGTTTTTTCAAAAAATGCTTGCATTTTATAATTTGTTGTGTTACAATATTTCAGCATAAAACGGATAGTCCTCTGCTGTTTGCTCGCACGAATGTCCGATGATGAAGGAGGAACTGTAAAATGGATTTGTTGAAAGCAGTTACTAATGAGCAATTAAAGACCGAAGTTCCCGTTCTGAACGTTGGTGACACCGTGCGTGTCAGCGTGAAGATCAAAGAGGGTAACAAAGAGCGTATCCAGGCTTTTGAGGGTACCATCATCGCCAAGCACAACAACGGTATTTCTTCTACCTTTACCGTTCGCCGTGTTGCTTACGGTTGCGGTGTTGAAAGAACCTTCCTGGTTCATTCCCCCAACGTTGCCAAGGTAGAGCTGGTTCGTTCCGGTAAAGTTCGCCGTGCGAAGCTGTACTATCTGCGTGACCGTGTTGGTAAGGCCGCAAGAGTTAAGCAGAAGGTTTAATTCAAGTCAAAAAAATAACCGTTCCATTTCGGAACGGTTATTTTTTTATGTTTTTTTCAGTTCAATTAAGATCAATGCATTGGTGGTGCATTCAATGGGGATAGTTGCAGCTCCGTCTGCGGTTACAGCAAAGCTTTCAGGCTGTACTTGTGCCAGCTCCATCAATCTTGTCCGTTGTTCTTCTGTGGGGATATCGGGCATTTGCTCCCTAATAAAGGTGGTGTAGGGGCAGGCGTGATCGCGGTCGACCTTGCTGACCGTTACGGTATAATCGCCGTACAGCCCCTCGATGGAAAGGGTATCCTTCAGGTCGGGATATTCCTCGTTAAAGTTTTCCTGAGCATAGGCGATCAAAATGGCGATCATGCCGTCATCGTTGGTGGCAAGAACCGATACGTCACCGTTATCGGAAGCGGCTTCCACCGTCTGCTCGCCCAAATGGCGGCAAAGTCGGAAGGCATGATAGATGGGTTTGGGGATGCCGTTTAAGGTGAAAAAGCCTCGATAGCCGGTGAATTCCTCGGTCATCTCGTGCTGACCCGAAAGACAGATAATCAGTTTTTTTGGCATCACCGTGTGGATCATTTCGGTGATCATTTTGCCCATATAGGCGGCGTAAGCGCTGGTTTCCCGTACCGTCAGAGCAGGAAAGTCGTGGCGGTTGCGGAAGCCTTGGCTCATCATCCCCCATTCATCCATGATGATATCTTTTTCATTGGGGAAATACTTGCGGATCAGGTTGGTGTATTCTGTTAATCGTTCGGGAACGCTTTTCGCTGAAAGTCGCATCTTACCCGATTGGATCGCAACAGGTCTTCCGCCGTAGCGGTGAACCGAGATAAAGTCGGCATGGGTTCCCGTCTTTTTTAAATAAGATAAAAAGCCTTCCAAAAATTTCAAATCACTTGCAAGACAGGGACCGCCGATGCGAAGGCGAGGATCGGCTTCATCCATGCCTGCGGCAAAGGCGGCATAAAGACGAATATAGGCGTTCATCCGTTGCTCGACTGCTACAGGATCGCGCCGTTCACCGGCATCAGGCAAAAAGAATCCCGGCATATCCGGTTCATTATAGCATTGCAACTCCCAGGTTTTGACTTGATCGATACCGTAGCGGTCGATCAGATGGCAGGCGACCTCTTTACAATTTTCCTGCCAATCGGCATAATCCTTCGGGGGAGAGGCGCAGATGCGCTTTCCCTTGTAACGGGTGGCGGCGGTGGCGTGAGAGGCGCCCCATCCTTCTGGATCTTCGGCAATACAGGGTGGGATGGCGAAAAAACACAGGGTGGGGGTGAACCCACGGCTCAACAGAAAATCCAACCGCTGATCGATGAGGGTATAGTCGTAGGCAAAGCCTCCGTCCCCGTTACGGGATACGATATCCTCCAGCATGACGTGCATCCGCACCGTATCGGCCACCCGATCTGCGGACACTTTATTTAAGATCACTTGCCCCCAATCATCCTCAATGGCGTCGGTGGGGTGAAAATGAATATTGTTCCAGAAATTATGTACTTTTTTAACTTTTTTATTCGCATTGACTTTGATCACAAAATCGCCTCCTTTCTTGTATTATAGTTCTTTCAAAGCAGAATTACAATGTCAAAAAAGACTTGTTTTTTGTACGAATTGATAAAGCCGGGGATTCTTTTTAGGAATCTCCCGGCTTTTTACCGTGAGTACGCTTATATAATCGATAGAAAAAGGAAAGGTTGGTAAAGCCGCTACGCTGGGCGGCTTCTTCTACGCTGTAGTCGCTGTATTGAATCAAATTTTTGGCGATGGTCAGCCGCAGGGTATTGCGGTATTCGATGGGGCTTTGACCGGTGTAGTCCTTAAAAGCGCGGCGGAAGCTCGATTCGCTCATGTTGCAAAGCTGTGCATAGTAAGCGATGCTCTGCCGTTCCTCGGGGCGCTTTTCAATGGCGTCCACGGCAGGGAGCAAACGGCGAAATTTATAAGGCGTGTTTGGCTTTTCCAAAAGCAACAGCCGCAGCAGCTCGTAGATGCGGGCGGTGCACCGAAGACAATCCAGCGGCTCGTATTGGCCCGAAAAATCCCGGAAATAGGTGGCAGCCTCCTTCGGCATCACGGTAGGGGTGAGCAGCTGCGGCGGAAGCTCGCCCTCCAGATCAAACTGAAAGCAGACGATGGTGGAGTTTGCACTTTTATAGATGGTGGAGTGTGCCACCTCCCGAGGAATAAATACCACCTGCCCCTCGTGGGCGGTGATGGTTTCGCCGGTTTTGGGAAAGGCATATTCCATTTTATCGGCGAAGGTATAAACAAAGGAATGGGTGTGGTTACCTTTGGAGGTCTTGAAGACAAAGGGTTCCCCATGATTGACCTTTAATGCAATAGCCAATCGGACGATATAAGGGACGGCACTGTCTACCATGCGTTTTTTCATTTTGCACCTCAAAAAATTGATCGAATCGTACAAAAAATAATCTATTTTGTTATTGCTTGTGCTATGGTGTACTTTTATAATTATAGATAAGAAGAGGAATTTTGTCAAGTTTTCAAACGGAATGAACACGTGTTATTTCGTACAAAGGAGGAGTTTTATGTTAAAATCCCCATTGGCAACCCGGCTTTATCAAGAGGTGCGGGATCTGCCTGTTATCGATTATCATAATCATCTGGACATGTCTGTGATCAATGCGGACCGTCCTTTTGAAAATCTGACCCAACTTTGGTTGGCGGTGGATCCCTATAAGCATCGCTGTATGCGGATGCTGGGGATTTCCGAACGGTTGATCACCGGCGATGCCACCGACTATGAAAAGTTTGAAACGTGGTATAACTGTTTGCCCCGCCTGCTGGGGCACCCCATCTGGACCTGGGCGCAGATGGAGTTTGAAAAGGTGTTCGGTATGGATCTGTATCCCTTTACCCGCACCGCCAAGCAGGTATGGGACGAGGCGAACGAAAAGCTGAAGGAGCTTACCCCGAAAAAGATCTTAAATCTGTTTCATATTCAATATTCCGCCCCCTGCACCGCCCTTTGTGACGATCTTTCGGTATTCGGCACGGCAGAAGGCTTTGCTCCCTCCTTGCGTGGTGACGATCTTTTACTGCCTACAGCTGAGTTGATCCGAAAGCTTTCCGCCTTGACAGAGACGGAGATCCACACCCTTGCAGACTATCTCACGGCAACGGATAAACGGATGGATGCTTTTTCGGCAGTGAACTGCCGTTATGCGGATCACGCATTGGACGACGGTTTTACCTATCAGCCGGACGACGGTAAAAATGCGGAACGCTTTGCGGCACTGCTTCAAGGAACCCTTGCAGAAGAGGAGCACCCGGCCCTTTCTTCCTATATTTTAAAGAACTTGGCGGTGCAGTATGAGGCTCATGGCTTCAGCTTGCTGTTGCATATCGGCGCCCGTCGGTATACCAGTACCCGCCTGCGGGAGTTGGCCGGCGCCACCGGCGGTTTCGCCGGCATCGGCAACTGTGTAAAGGTTTTATCCTTGACAAACCTACTGGATGATATCGAGCAGGAAGGCGCTCTGCCCAAGACCGTTTTGTTTACCTTGAACCCTGCGGATAATGCCGTCATGTCGGTGCTTTCCGGCTCTTACGCCAAAGAGGGGGTAGAAGCGGTGGTCAGCCAGGGTCCCGCTTGGTGGTGGTGTGATCACGCCCAAGGTATTCGCGAGATGCTGGAGCATATCACGTCCTTCGGTCTGCTTTCTACCTTTATCGGGATGACCACCGATTCCCGTTCCCTGCTTTCCTGCGTGCGTCACGATTACTTCCGTATCCTGCTTTGCGATTGGATCGCTGAGCAGGTGGAGCACGGCGACCTGCCCGATGACTTTACGTTGCTTTCGGGCTTGGTAAAAGATTTGTGTTATAACAACGCTTATAAAACCATCTGGGAGGATTAACAATATGAACTTCAACGACAGAGAAAAAATCATTGCCCTGACCCCTTTATGGAAAGGGGAACGCC
>CAYLIT010000056.1:8081-9786 GCA_964383835.1 uncultured Eubacteriales bacterium | reverse complement strand
TACCATGACGGTACCAACCCCTATGCTTCCGATACTCCTTACGAGGGTACCGTTGGCACCAACGCTAACGCCAAAGCAGCCGTTGCTATTGAAAACGGCGCTGCAGCCTACGATCTGAACACCATCGAAGGCTCCAAGAAGCTGACCATGGTTAATGGTCTTCCTGAGTTTGGTACTGAAAAGGATATGACCGGCCGTATCACCGTGACTAACGGCGATCATCCTTACTATGCTTACGCTAATATCGGCACCTCCTTCGAGTATAACGGCGCTACCTATACGGTAGAAGGTTTGGAGACCACCGTCGAGGCTGCCGAGGGTGATGCCCTGGCTGAGCATGATATCAATTACACCAATAATGAAAACGGCACTCATACCGTTTACTGTGCGGCTGAACTGACTCTTGCCGAGGGCATCGTTGCCACTTGCGAGTATGAAGAAGTCGTTGATTGTGAGTATGACGTTGTAACGGTTGATCCGGGTTGTACTACTGCCGGTTCTACTACTTCTACCTGTAAGTATTGCGAGTATGTAAAGGTTGAAGAGCTTGCTGCTGCCGGTCATAAGGAGGTTACGCTGCCTGCGGTAGCTCCTACCGTAGACGAGACCGGTCTGACCGCCGGTGTGAAGTGTGAGACCTGCGGCGAGACGCTGACTGAGCAGACCGTTGTGCCTAAGCTTGCAGGCTTCAAGCTGAACACCAGCGTTGATGCCGAAGCCGCTACTGCTACCGCAGCAATCGAGCTGAAGAACAATCCCGGCGTTGCCGGTATGCAGCTTGAGGTGATCTTTGATTCCACCGTATTGAAGATCAAAGAGATCGTTGCCGGTGAGCTGTTCGGCTATATTAACACCGATCCTAAGTATACTGAAAATGATGACGGTACCACTACTGCGACCTTCGCTATTGCAGAGCCGTACAACGTTACCGAAGACGGTACCATTGCTACTTTGGTCTTTGATATCCTGACCGATAAGGACGACGTACAGTTTACCGTATCTGCCGTTGAAGTCGTGGACGAAGCCAATGTAGAGGTTCTGTTGGTCGGCGCTACCGGCACCGTTTCCATCCATAAGCACGTTTACACCGAAGTGGTTTCCAAGGATGCTACTTGTACCGAAGAGGGTGTCAAGACCTTCACCTGTACCTGTAACCATACCTACACCGAAACGATCCCCATGCTTGAGCATAACATGAGTCGCGTAAATTGCGAAGATACGCATGCTTATTGGGTCAAGTGTCTTGATTGTGGATATACCGGTATGACTGCCGAAGCCGCTTGCCTTGGTGAAATGGTTAAGCTGGAGAATTACTCCTTCGACGCCTCCTGCGAAGGCAGGGGTATGCTGGTTGAGCAGTGCTCGCTGGAAGTCTGCAGATACATTCAGTCGACGGAGATTCCCGCACTGGGTCACACCCCTGTCGTGGACGAGGCTGTTGATGCTACTTGCACCGAGACCGGCTTGACCGAAGGCTCTCATTGCGACGTCTGCGACGAGACCATCGTTGCTCAGGAAGTTGTACCCGCACCGGGTCACACCAAAGAGGAGATACCGGCGATTAAACCCCTCTGTACTGCTGTTGGTGCGACTGCAGGTGTGAAGTGCAGTGTTTGCGGCGAAGTTCTTGAACCGCAGCAAGTGATTCCCGCACTGGGTCACACCCCTGTGACTGACGAGGCTGTTGAAGCTACTTGCACCGAGA
>CAYLIT010000056.1:0-7981 GCA_964383835.1 uncultured Eubacteriales bacterium | reverse complement strand
ACCCCTGTGACTGACGAGGCTGTTGAAGCTACTTGCACCGAGACCGGCCTGACCGCCGGTTCTCACTGCGAAGTCTGCGACGAGACCATCGTTGCTCAGGAAGAAATTCCTGCACTGGGTCATAACTGGGGCGACTGGAATACTGTCTATGAACCCACCTGTGTCAATAACGGTTTGAAGACCAGAAGCTGTAGCAATACGGGTTGTTCCGATCCTTATGAGGACGAAGTGATCCCCGCTACCGGCGCGCATATCTTTAATGAATTGATCTATTATAGCGCCGATAATAACCAGCACTATTTCGTATGTGAACAGTGCTACTCTGAACGGAAGTACGTTGATTGTACCTTCGTATACGATATGCCTATGGCCGGAAGCTACGATCCCGCAACCGGCACTCATACCGTAATGGGTAAATGTAAGGTCTGCGAGAACACCGACGTAAAGGATTGCGACGGTACTTGGAAAGAAGTTGACCGTGTCGAGGGTAGTTGCACCGTTGGCACCGTGTTGACCTATAGCTGTTCCGCTTGCGGCACCTGCCGTGACGAAACTCTGGAGGCTCCCGGCCATGAGTATGGCTTCTATCAGAAATATAATGAAACCCAGCACTGGAATCTCTGCGGCATCTGCCAGAGCACTCTCGATGCAATCGTTGAAGATTGCGTATTTGAAGGCGATTGGTACGTTCTGAACGCGGCCACCGAGTTTGAGGCCGGCATCGAGGCTCAGTACTGCAGATGCGGCAACTATCAGACTCGGGAGATCGATCCCACCCATACCCATAACTACGTGGGCGAAGTGACCACCGAACCCACCTGTACCGAAGAGGGTGTCAAGACCTACACCTGTACTTGTAACGAAGGTACCTACACCGAATCCATCTCCGCAACCGGTCACAGATGGAGCGGTTTGGTCGTAACCTCCGCTACCTGTACCGTGGATGGTTACATCACCATCACCTGCGGTGACTGCGGTAAGGTTGCAGTTTCCGGTCAGGATGCAGAAGCCGATCAGTATCTGATCGATTATCCGTTCATCAACCTTGGTGTGGCGAAGGGCCATGACATCGTGGTTGACGAGGCTGTTGAAGCTACTTGTACCGAAGACGGTCTGACTGAAGGCAAGCATTGCACCAGATGTGACGACGCTACCGTTGCACAGGAAGTTGTACCCGCACTGGGTCACAGTAAGACCTTTGGTGAAAACGGCGAGATCGTCTGCGCCAACTGTGGCGAAGCCATGACCGCTTACGATGGCTTGAACTTCATCGACGGAGCATATTACCTCTATGCTGATGGCAGATTGGCAGATACCGAAGAGACCGGCGAGTTGTATGATTGGAATGTCAATTATAAGCAGCTGATCATGAGCAAGGGTCAGCCTGCCGTGAACGGTGTTTATACCATTAACGATGAGAAGATTTACGTGGTATTCCATAAGCCTGCTGATGAGTTGTATTACATTACCGATAAAGCTGTAGCTGAAGAACTGGATATCACTGTAGATGCTTATTACCTCTTTGCAGACGGTAAGCTGGCGGATACCGAAGAGACCGGCGAGCGGTATGATTGGAATACCAATTATAAGCAGCTGATCATGAGCAAGGGTCAGCCTGCCGCGAACGGTGTTTACACCATCGGTGGCGAAAAGGTGTACGTTGTCAGCCATCAGAAGGCAGACGGTCTGCACCAGGTGACCGAGCAGATCATCAAAGAACTTGCCGGCGAAGGCATTTGGGGCAAGTTCGACGGATACTATGTATTCCAAGACGGTAAGCTTGCCAATGGCGAGAACCTCAAGTGGAACGATACGTACAACAGTATCACCTTGATCAACGGTCAGCCTGCATAAACGAAGCTCGTTTATCTGACTTAAACTAAACGACGCGATGCGGCCAAGGCGTAAGCCTTGACCGCATCGTTTTTTTAGTGTATAATAAAATAAAGATTTGTTTGCGAGGGACGGTTTATGAAAATAAGAATTTTTGATATTGTGGTTTCGGTGCTGCTGGTGGTGGTGCTTACGCTCCAGATCGTTACGATGGTCAAGGTTTTTGGCGGAAGCGAAGATGTTACCACGAACGATGGAAACGCGGATGACGCCAATGTAAGTGTGATCCACATTGATGCTTCATATTGTGCCATGCGGTTCCCTTCGAAGTGGATGGAACACCTGAAATTTGAAGAGCGCACAGAGGATGGCGTTTATTCGGCGTATTTTAAGTGCCAGATCGGCGCAAAGACCGGCGACCTTTTTGCGGTCCGTTTCATTTCAGCGGAAACGGAAGACCGCGTGGGGACCATTGTTAAGGATGGAAAAGAGGTCTCGGTCGTTTTGGAAATGGCAGAGCTTGATAAATCTGCCTGGACAACGGAAGAGCTGGAGATCGTTAATGAAATGCGCGATGCAAAGGATGAGGTTATAGAATCTATTTTGGAGTATAAAGAACTTGTTTAAAACACGATGCGGTCAAGGCTTTCGCCTTGACCGCATCGTGTTTGTTCATAGAGAGCGGGTCAAATGAGGTGTGGCGACGGATCTGAGTAGTTATTTTTCGGTGTTGAGAGGACGGGGATACCAAATATTGTGGTTTTGACAAGCGGGGTCCCTTTATATTGGAGCGGTGCTCTGTTCTCATAATTTTCCCATTGACTTTTAGTGCGAAATCGTGTATGATAGTTACAGATTGTAACCATTTTGTAACCAATTCGAAAGGAGGTGTACCGATGAATCCCGCAGTAAGAAACGCCTTGATGATCATATTTGGCTTGATCTATGGGATCGGGCGGTTTATTTATAAGACCGGTTGGATCATTGAAAATATCTTTTTGGCGATCTTGCGCGTTACCCTGTTCCCGCTGTTGCGGTTTTTAAGAAGGTGCACCCCTAAGAATATCTTCGAAAAGATCTGCGATGTGGGCGAATGGGTGATGAAGGTCGCCGTGTGGCTCTACACCCATCTGATCCGTCTTCTGGTCTGGGCGGCCCACAGTATTGTGGACGATTTCGCCTACTGGGCGCCGGTTTTCAGCGGGATCGCGGTGATCGGCCTGTTGTTCTTCTTCCGCAGCTACACCGTTGCGCTGGAGGTGACCATCGATGATGAGGTGATCTCTTATGTGCGCAACGAAACGGAATTTGCCGGGGCGGTCACTTCGGTAGAGAAAAACCTGGCTGAGACTTTGGGTGAAAACTATGCGATGTACACTGCGCCGGAGTATCATTTTGTCTTTATTAAAAAGAACAAAATGCCCGACGAGGATAGTCTTTATGCACAGGCCTACCGGGCGGTGACCGAAGAGATCGGCCATCATTACGGCCTTTACGTGGACGGCACTCTGGTGGCGGCGGCTGAGCAGAAATCTACCATTGAAGCGGTGCTGAGCGAGCTGAAAAAGCCCTATGAGACCGGCGTTGAAAACGAGCGGATCGAGTTTGTGAGCAACGTGGAGGTCCGTACAGGCTTGTTCTCTCCCGGTACGCTGAAGTCGGTGGATGAGCTGCGGGCGCTGTTTGAGGGCTCCACCAATCCCCGTTACTACACCATTGAAGAGGACGATTACCTCAGCGATATCGTGGAAAAGACCGGGGTGTCCCGACAGATGCTGTATTATCTGAATCCTGAGCTGGATGAGCGTCGGCTGATCCCGGGGCGTAAGCTGTTGATCTCTACGCCGGATGTGTATCTGGGCGTTAAGGTGGTGCGGACCATCACCTATGATGAGGAGATCAATTATTCCACCATCCGTATCAAGGACGATAGCCTTTACGTCAATCAGACCAAGGTCAAAACGGCCGGCAAGAAGGGAAGCAAGACCATCACCGCCGAGGTGACCTATGTGGACGGCGTAAAGACCAATACTGACATTATTTCTTCCATCGTCACCAGCGAACCGGTGACCCGTGAGCTTTACGTGGGTACCAAGAATTATCCCACCTCTTATTCTTCCTTGGCGGGCACCGGCGCCTTTATCCGGCCCATCAGCGGCGGGTATACCTCCTGCGCTTACGGTGGGTACCCCGGTCATAAGGGTGTAGACCTCACTATGAGCGGCGCTTACGGCAAGGCCGTGTATGCTTCTGCCGGAGGCGAGGTCATCCAGGCCGGTTGGTCCGGCGGCTACGGCATTATGGTCAAGATCCGCCACAGCAACGGCTACGAGACCTGGTATGCGCATATGAGTTCCAAGCTGGTCTCGGTGGGCGACACCGTTACCCAAGGCCAGCAGATCGGACGGATCGGCTCCACCGGTAACAGTACCGGCCCCCATCTGCACTTCGAATTGCGGATCAACGGCTCACCGGTCAATCCCATGCGTTATATTTAACGGAAATCCACCGCTTTGCGGTGGATTTTTTTATTGCATGACTGCAGATACTGTGGTACAATAATGATGTATGAACACAACAAAGGAGGTCGGGTCATGATGGATCTTTTGGGCGGCAGTCTGATTTTAAACTGGGGCCGCCGAATCAATAATCACATAAAAGCAACGGCTCGGCAGAGCATCCTTTTCGGGCGCGCGGAGCGGGACGACGTGATGGAGCATTCCCGCCTGGCGGCCGCAATGAATCGGGTACATCCTGTGGAAAAAACCGTGAAGGCTATGCGCCGAAGCGCCATTCTCGGGTGGCTGTATCATTATTGGGGCAGTCTTTGCGCCGCGCCGGTACGGTCGCTGTTGTATCTGTTTCTGCCGTTGTTTGGCTTGTTGGCGGCACGGATGCTGGTGGCAGGACGGCTGGTAATGGCCGGGGCGCTGTTGATCGCGGCAGGGCTGTGCGTTTTGCTGTTCTCCGGCAAGGATCGCCTGGCTGATTGGTTGAGCGGCTCCTTGATCGGTCGGCGGTTCCGCTATCCCGTTGGGGAGGTTCACCGTTCGGTGACCGTCTATCTTTACGTGGCGGGAATGCTGGGCGGCTTGGTGGGCTGGATCTCCGGCGTTACGCTGGGCGCCGTTGTTACGGTAGCGGTGGCGGTACTGCCCATTCTCTTCTGCGTACCGCCTGCGGCGATGACCTGCCTGCTTTTTGGGCTCCTTCCCGTGTTGGGGACGAGCCTGTGCTGGGGATTGAGCATCCTTTTGGTGGTCTGCTGGTTTTTTGCCCGCGCCTTCGGCGGGCAAAAGGGCAAGCCCATCGACGGAGTGGATCTTTTACTGCTGATCTTCCCCATCTTTTGCGTGGTTTCTGCCGCATCCTCCTTTGATCGGGCAGATTCCATTAAGGTGATCTTTATGTGGTTGGGGCTGTTTGCCTGTGTGCCCTTTGTGCGGCGGGTGATCGACCGCCGTTCCCGCTTGACGGCGTCGCTGTGGTCCCTTACCGCCGGCGCGGTGGCCAGCGGACTTTACGGCCTGTTCCAGTATTTTTCCGGCATGGTGAACACCACTTGGACCGATACCGCTCTGTTTGAGGATCTGCAGCTACGGGTGTACAGTACCTTTGCAAACCCCAATGTATACGGTGAGTTTTTATTGCTGGCTTTGCCGCTGGTTGCCGGCTTTGCCCTTTATTGCAAGGGCTGGAAGCGATGGTTGTTGTTAGCCGCCGATCTGCTGCTGATGGTGAATATGGTGATGACCTATTCCCGTGGCTGTTACGTGGGGATCGCCCTTACGGCGTTGGTCTTTTTATGGCATTTCAGCAAAAAATGGACGGTGGCCGCTTTGGCGTTGGGGATCCCCCTGGCCATCCTGGTGATGCCCCAGAGCGTGGCGGATCGGATCCTCAGCATCGGCAACATGGACGATAGCTCCACCAGCTATCGGATGATGATCTATATCGGCACCCTTTTGATGCTGACCCATTATTGGTTGGGCGGCGTAGGCGTGGGCGAAAAGGCGTTTAACGCCGTTTATCCCTACTATGCGCTCTCCGGCATTATCGCACCCCATTCTCACAGTCTGTTTTTCCAGTCGGCGGTCTCCTTTGGTATTGCCGGTCTGATCTATCTTGTGTTTGTTTGGGTGTTTTATCAGCAACGGATGAACCGCGCTCGCAGAAACGCTGTGGGAGCGGATCGCTCGCTGATGCTGGGCTTCGGCGCCGTGTTCTGGGGGCTGATGGTGCAGAGTGCCTTTGACTATACCTGGTATAATTATCGGGTGTTCCAGCTGTTCTGGCTGGTGATCGTGCTGGGCTTTGCCGCGGCGGAGCTTCTAAAGGAGGAAAAGGAATGAATAAAAGAAAATTCACCTGGCTGGACGGTCTGATCTGCGGCGTGCTGGTGGTTGCCATCGCCGTAGGGGCGTTCCTGCTGTTTGGCCGCAAGGATAGCGGCGAAAATCAAGATCTTAAGACCTACGAGCTGACCATGCGGTTTACTCGGGCCACCACGGCGGAATACGATTACTATCAGGTGGGCGACACTCTGTATTTCCAGAACCGTACCGACGTATTGGGGACGATCACCTCTTTGGAAGAGATCGATAAGATCCATGAAGAGTACGATGAAAACAACGGTCGTTATGTGACGGTGGTAGATCCGGAACAGAAAACAGTTGTGATGAAGGTCAAGGCCCAAGGGAGCCTCAATGGCGGAGAATTCAGCGTTAACGGGGTTCAGATGAATATCGGCAAGGTCTTTTATCCCCAAAGCGATACCACCCGGTCGATCATGACCTTATGGGATATTGAGGAGGTGCAGGAATGAAGCTGATGGATGAAAAAGGCCGCTTGTTCGGCAAGATCAATCTGTTTGACCTGCTGGTCCTGTTGCTGGTGATCGTGGGTATCGTGGGGATGTCTACCCGTCTGATCAAGACCGACCGTGAAACCGCAGAGATGACCACTGCCACCTATCACGTGGAGATCGTGGGCGCCCAGGAGTGCTTTAAAGAGGTCTATAAGGTGGGCGACTCCCTTTATGAGGGTGATACCCTCTTGGGAACCGTCACCGCCGTTGAGGTGACCCCCAATAAGGTGCTGAAGCTGATGCCGGACGGTTCCGCAAAGATGGTGGAGCGTAACACGTATTTTGACATCAACCTGACCTTTACCACCGATCGGTTTAACACCGACGCAGGCTATCACGTGGATTCCGCCGAGTGGTTGGCCGGAACCTCTCACGTTGTTTCCAACGGATTTGCGGTATCTACCGCCGTGGTAAGAAGCATCGAATAAAGAAAAAGCCTTGAAACTAATCGGTTAATCGGTTTCAAGGCTTTTTTGAGATTTTTCGCATGATTTTTTTAAAATTTTATGCTATAATAAAGGGGCAGCGTGGCTGCCACGGGAGTGCTTTTCGAGTTGCGAACATCTCTCTGAACGAAAGCGAAGGAGGTGTTTTGAATGACGGCATTGGACGCCATCAAAGAAAAGGTGAAAAAGCGGTATGAAGCCGATCCCAGAGTCCATATCAGCATCGCGATCTCTCATCCGCGGGTACATTTAAAGGATGATCCTGCGGTGATCAAGGCGGTGTATCCCCACGTTTTTCGGGTGGAGGAGCTTGGGAGCGGGGCCTGCCATACCATTCAATATGCAGACCTGCTGACCGGGCAGATCCGGATCCGAGAATTAACGGAAGCGTAAAAAATACAGACAGTATGCCAAATACTGTCTGTATTTTTTATCCTTCCATCTGCTTGCCTAAAAACAGCGCCCCCGCATAGAGCAGCTTTTCTTCGGTCTCGGAGATCCGTTTTTCGGCAGTGTCCAAAAGACCGATCATGCCGATGATGTCGCCGCCCGCCAGGATCGGCCAGGAGGCCGAGACCTTCAACTGCTCCTGATCACGCAACAGCGGGAAGGGTGGATGCTCGCCGTCGGCCAGGAAGGGACGCCGGGCGGTGATGATCTCCTCGCAACGGGCGGATAGGGGCTTGTCCATCGCCTCCCGCTTGCCGGAGCCGGAAAAGGCGATCACGTTATCGCGGTCGGTGATGACGCAGGCCAGGCCGGTCACTGCTCCCAACGATGCCGCATACTCCGTCGAAAAGGACGAAAGCTCGCTGATGGGCGAATATTTCTTGAA
>CAYLIT010000055.1:0-9824 GCA_964383835.1 uncultured Eubacteriales bacterium | reverse complement strand
GGAACAAATTTCAACACGGATCTCGCTCTGAGTGGAGCGGGTCTCAAAAGTATTACCGCAGGCACACTTTACAACTGCCTTCTCGTAGTTGGGATGAATCCCTTCCTTCATGGTTATCACCTCTTTTTCGCTTCAAACTTCATTACTTAGGTAATATTATCACACTTCCGTCGTAAAATCAAGCATTTTTTTCAAAATATTTGATTTTATTCAAAAGGAACTGTTCGTCATTCCGACCTAATAGGCATCACCACGGTCTCGCGGTAGATCTTCTCCTCCGGGACGGTGGCATCAAAGGCCCATACCGCCTGCTCAAACTCGTTGTTCTTTTCGGCTCGGGCATCGCCGGTGACCTTCACGTCCCGCGTGAGGGTGACGATCCCCATGGAGCGCTCGCCCATGGCCACGTCATAGACCGATTCGGAATACTGCTTGGGAGCGTTGATGACCTCTTCCCCGGCCCCCAGCTGATGGGCGCCGTTCTCACCCCACACGTAAAGGATCCCGGCCGAGGTCAGAGCTGCGCAGGAATTTTTGTTCACCGAGATCTTGGTCACACCGTCCAGAATTTTCTTGTAGGTGGCATAATCCCGGTTGTCGCCGGTGCCCAACTGCCCTTTGTCATTACGGCCTGCCGCATAGACCTCGCCGTTCTTGGTCAGCACGATGCTGAAGTACCGCCCGGCCTCCGCCTGCTTCACGCCACTCATCAGTTTTTGCGGGGTACTGCTGGAGGCGGTGGTGCGGTTCCCCATTTCAGAGTAGCTGTTATCACCAAACCCGTAAAGATTGCCGTAGATATCCACCGCCAGAGTGTGGGTCTCGCTCGTGGAGACCGAAGCGCAATCCTCTAAGATCATGACGCTCTCCAGCCGGTTGCGGGTGGTGCCGTCCCCTAACTTGCCGAAGGCGTTGTAGCCTGCCGACCAAAGCTGACCGTTCTCAATATAAAAAAGAGAATTGTCCGTCGCCTCCGCAAAACTGCACGCCTTACTGTAGCGCTTGGCGTTAAAATAGGTATCGTCCTTTTCGTAGGTCAGGTACTCAAAAGCGCCGCTCAGGGTCAGCTCGCCCTTTTCCGTCAGGGTGGCGACCAGCTTTTCCCCGCCGGTCACCTGTACCGCTTCCTTGCTGAACGCCCCCGTTTCATAGGTGCCGTTCTTCAGAAGATAGCCGTAGACCTTTCCGTTTTCCGTCTTCACGTAATAGTCGTTCCCCAGGGCAAAGATCTCCGAGGGCAGGGTCATATAGGCCTTCTCCACGTTCGTCTTCACCTTGGTATAGGCATCCACCGGCGACTCCGTGCTGATCAGCTCCTTCAGCTCCGCCTGGGGCAGAGTGGCAAACTGCAAGGCCAGCCCCAGGATGAGGAACAGCCCCGCCGCCACGCCGTAGACCCGACGACGGGTGCGGATCTTTTTGCGGACCTTTAAGCTCTTTTTCTTGGTATTCTGCAGAAACAACAGCGCCAGCAGAACGCCAAACCCCAACGCCAGGGCAAAACTGATATATCCGACGATCTGCAGCATTATTCCTTCACCTCCGCGATCTCACGAAATCCGTTGCCGCCGTTACGGGAGCCCAACTGATAATTCTGCCGGTCCCCGGCGCCTAAAAGCTGACCGTTATCGGTCAGCAACAGGGTACAGGTACCACTCACCGCCAGGTCTGCGACATCACTGCGCAGCTGCTCCGGCTGAGCGCGGTCTCCTTCCTGATCTCCCAGCTGGCCCAGATGATTGCGCCCCCAGCCGTAAAGGGTATCCTCCACCAGCGCAAAAGCAGTACCGCCCGCCGCTTCAATACGGGTCACACCCTCCAGGCCAACGATCCGCCCCGGCTGATCAGCCGGAACCGCCACGTTCTTTTTATCTTCCTCGGTAGCGCCCTCCGGCAGCTTACCGTCGCCAACCTCACGGCCCAACTGACCATAGCAGTTGTTCCCCGCCGACCACACTGAGCCGTCACTCTTCAACAGCAGCAAAAAGTCCTCACCGGCCGCAACGTCCTTACAGCCGTCTGCAATTTTGACCGGCACCCCTTGAACGTCCTCGTTCCCCAGACCGAATTGTCCGTAGGCGTTGTTCCCCACGCCGCAAACGGTGCCGTCCTTCTTCACGTAATAAAGGGATCGCCCGGTCACCACGACCTTTTGTACCTCCTTTGCCATCGGCTGATCGGTCTTCGTCACCCGCTCGGCGGCGCGTCCCAGCTGACCGTAGGTGTTGACCCCCACCACGTAAAGATTTCCGCTTTTTTTGAGGATCGCCCCTACCGTTTCGGAAAGGGCCATATCCGCAACGTCGCTCTCGACCTTCACGAAATCCGGTACCGATTCCGCCGTCTGTCCGGGGATCAGCGCGTTTTTATTGTTGCCCTTGGCATAAAGGGTGCCGTCCGTCGTCAGCAGATAATAGGTATCCCCTGCCTTGCAGACCTTCTGCACCTTTTCGTAGACCTTGCCGCTCTCGTCCAAAGCGGTCAGCCCCACCCGACCCCAGCCGTAAAGGTCGCCGCCCTCGGTCACCGCAAAGTTACTGCCGACCCCGCAAAAGACCGCCGCCACCTTGCCCTTTACCGTCGCCGGGGTCAGAAGCTCCTCTTCCGTCTCGGTCTCGGTCAATTCCTTTTCGTGGGCACGGTTCTCAAAGTAGGTGGTCAGCCGGGTGCCCAAAAAGGTACCGCCCACCACCACGACCAGCCCGGCCACGATGATCCACACCGCCAGGGGCGAGACCGCCGCCGTCAGCTTGCGCCATACCGCCTTGATGGGGTTGGTCTCCCCCTCCACGCCCTTGGCGTTGGGTAAGAAGCAGACAACGGCAACGCCCGGGATCCCAAACAGGAAGCCCAGCCACCCCCATCTGCGGCGCCGCCCCTTCAACGCGGCGATCTCCACTGCAAAAAAGGTGCAGGAAACAATATAAAAGTAAATCAATAAGCAAACAACTGCAAAGATCACTTTATCCATTTTCGTATCCTCCTGATCAGATAGTAGGCCAGGCATGCACAGGCAACGCCCAGCGCAATGCCGAATAGCACGTCCGTCAAAAAGTGGACGGTAAAATACATTCTCGAAAACCCGATCAGCGCCGCCAACGCCAACGCGCCTGCGCCCCATTTCTTATTGTAAAGAAAGATGGAGGTCGCCGCCGCAAAAGAAGAGGTGGTGTGCCCCGAGGGGCAGGAAAACCCGTGTGGCGCAGGAATGAGCAGGGTCATTTCGGGAAAATAGGTAAAGGGACGGGGTCGGGCGATGACGTTCTTCAAAACGACCTCCCCCAAAAGCAACCCCGCCAACAGGGCGATCCCCACCGTCAGCCCGATCTTGCGGGTGCGCTTAAAGCACAGCAGCACCAGGGCAATGGCGATCCAGCCGATGCCATACTCCCCAAAAAAGGTGATCCCTTTAAAGATGGGGGTCAGCCAATCGGTAACCAGGTTATCCCGGATCCATTCAATTATCGTTATATCGATCTGTTGCAACCGTTTTTTCCTCCTGCTCCTTCACCGGGAACGAAACGGTGACCACCGTTCCCACCTTCAGCTCACTATCGATCTCCAGCGAACCTCCGTGAAGCCGCATGATCTCGTCTGAAACGCCCAGCCCGATGCCACTGCCTCGTTTCTGGGACTTTCCCTTATAAAACATATCCTTAATGTGCGGCAGATCCTCGGCACTGATCCCCTCGCCGTGATCCTGCACGATAAACAACGCCTGCTTCTCCTTGACCCGCGCGGCCACCTCGATGCGGCCACCCTTAAAGGAATGCTTGATGGCGTTATCGATCACGTTGAAAAAGACCTGCTTGACCCGATCCCGATCCACCAGCGCGGGAATGGAATCCTCCTCGGGCACGTATTCGATGAGGATCTCCTCACTCTTGGCCCGCTCACTCATCATAAAGACGGTCTCTTCAAACTCCGCCAACAGATCGCACTGTGCCACCGTCAGCTTCATACTGCCGTTCTGCATCCGGCTCATATCCAACAGCTCTTCCACCATTTTGGAAAGCCGCTCGGTCTCACTGTAGATGATCTCCACGCCCCGTTTGGTGGTCCCGTCCATGGTCTCACCGGCAGCCAGCATGGTCTCGGTCCAGCCCCGGATCGCCGTCAGGGGCGTTCTCAGTTCATGAGAGATAGACGAAATAAATTCATTCTTCAACCGCTCGGTCTGAGAAAGCTCCTCCGCCATGGCGTTGATGGTACGGCAAAGGGCACCGATCTCGTCGTCCTTTTCCACCTGCTTAATGCGGGCGGTCATGTTCCCCTTGGCGATCTCGGCGGCAGTCTCGTTCACAAAGCTCACCGGCACCACGATGGATTTAATAAAGTAGGATCCGGTAAAGGCCGTCAACAGCACGATAAACAGCCCCACCCCCACGATAGTCAGATTGATCTGCATCAGGGTGCGATCCACCTGCTTGAGGGAGGACATCATCCGCACCGTCCCCACCATGATACCGTCGTCGGTATAAAGGGGAAGCGAAACGCTGACCACCCGCTCATCGTAGGGAGCGTTGTAGCCGATCCAGTTGGCCGTCTTTCCGTTCCGTGCCTGGATCAGATCCGGCGTTTCGTTCAGCTCCTCGATCTCAAAGCCGGTGGAAGAAAAGACCATACTGCCATTTAGGGAGATGACCTGCATCTCCATCGTGCTCTTATCCTCAAAGTCCTCGACCATGGCCATAAAGCCCGCCGAAACGCTGTGATACTGGGGAAAAATATAGCGTTCAAAATACCGCGCCATATATTCGCCGCTGGCTCTGAGGGTGCTGACGGAGTTATTATAATAGGCGTTTTTGATGATGGCGCACATCACCGAAAACACCAGAATGACCACCAACAGGATCACCCCGAACACGTTGATCAGCCACCGCCGGGTAATACCGGTAAAGACGTGCTTTTTGGCCAAAAGAACCAGCTCCTTGGCCTTTCCGCAAAGCTCCGTCACCCAATTCTTCAGTTTTCCAAGCCAACCCTTATTCATTGCCCCAGCGGTACCCAAAGCCCCAAACGGTCTGAATAAACCTGGGGTGCGAGGGATCGTCCTCGATCTTGATCCTGAGACGGCGGATATTTACGTCCACGATCTTGTGCCGATCCCCGCCAAAGGCGTCGCCCCAAACGGTACGGAAGATCTCTTCCCGAGAGAACGCCTTGCCGGGATTTTCCAAAAAGTGCTTCATCAACTGGAACTCCACCTGGGTCACCACGATGGAATCGTTGTTCTTCACCAGCTTGCGGCTCTTGACGTTCAGGCTGAAGGGCCCGTTCTTCAGTTCGTCGCCGCTCTCCACCGGCAAGCCCTTCATCATCTGTACCCGACGGTACAGGCTATCCACCCGCACCACCAGCTCTAAGGGCGAAAAGGGCTTCGCCACGTAATCGTCAGCGCCGTTCATTAAGCCGGCCACCTTGTCGTTCTCCTGTGCCTTGGCGGTCAGCATGATGATGCCGATCTTCTGATTGGAGGCGCGGATGGTTTTGCAGACCTCCAGGCCGTCAATGCCGGGGAGCATCACGTCCAGCACGGCGATATCGATATCGGGATTGCCGTCAAACAGCTCCAGCGCCTCCTCCCCGGTCCCGGCCTCGACGGTCTCGTAACCGGCCCGCCGCAGATTCAGCACCACAAAGGCACGGATCGCCTCTTCATCCTCTAATATTAAAACCTTTTTGCTCATACTTAGCCTCCTATAGCCGAAAACAGCCCGTAAACACGCTGATAATTGATGCCGAAGGAATTGCCCTCGTGGCAATAGACGGTATAAACGTGGTCACTGTCGCCGTAAAGCTTGAGCCAGCCGGCCTTGCCCAATTCGTCGTCATACTCCGTCAGACCGTAGATCCGCACGGTAAAAAGAGCCTCGCCCCCCGTGGTCTTGAAGTCAAAAGAACGGTTGACATCCTCTGAACGCTCCACCGTCACCTTGCCGTACCACTCGTCGGGCAGATCCACCAAAAACCGCTCGGTCGTGTCCACGAAGGACTGTCCCACCTGCCGCATCGTCTTGCCGTCAAAGGCATTCCAGCGGATCATATAGAGGTTTTCCTCCACTCCGTCCCTGAGATACGCAGGTAAGGGCTCCTCGGTGGGGATCTCCGGCACCGAGTCCCCGTCCACGTCCCGGCAGGTAACGGCGGTGTAACGCAGGGTGGTCACGTCCGGCTGGGCCAACAGCTCGTTGGTCAACTGTCCCTGGGCGTCGATCACCAACACCTCGGTAAAGACCTGACCGTTTTCCAATTGCTCGTCAATATAGACCGCCGGTTTTCCGTCGGCCGTTCGGGCGGACTCGATGGCCAGATAATCGGTAGCCTTGCCGTACATCGCCACCGTATTGACCAGCCCGATCTCCTCTCCGACCTTTCCCACCAGCGAGGCGGTGACCGATTTGGTGGAAGAATTGCGGCTCATCACCAAAAGGCCGTCGGGTTGCCCCTCCATGATCACAAAGCGGGTGTAAAGGCCGGTATGCTGGCTCACCGCCTTGCCGTTCTTGAGGGTGTAGACCTCATAGCTGCCGTCGGTATCGGTCAGATACTGCCAGCCCACCACGATCTCCGAAAGACCGTCACCGTCCAGATCGCCGAAGCTCACCCGCCCCACCGAGGCCGCCTCGCTTTCGGCTTTGCCCATCAACTGCCAGACCTCGCCCCGGTTTTCCATGGCCAGAAAACTCAGCTTCCCCGACTTGTTGGGTCGGTAAAAGCAGACCGCCTCGGTCTGGCCGTCGCCGTTCAGATCCACCGAGACGATACCGGTACGGTAAGAGCCCGCCTGGGGATACACCAA
The DNA here is from genome assembly GCA_964383835.1 of uncultured Eubacteriales bacterium. Classification (GTDB taxonomy): domain Bacteria; phylum Bacillota; class Clostridia; order Oscillospirales; family QAKW01; genus QAKW01. The sequence continues at coordinate 3,022 of CAYLIT010000055.1, read as the reverse complement.
TTCGTACCCCTCACCGATAGCCGCCTTGATGGATTGAGTCAGCGCCTCCCGACCCACACTCATGGCCGGGGGCGTCAGCATGGTGGCCATATCCCCGCCGATGGAGCAGCCGGAAAGCAACAGCGCCACCGCAATCATAAATGATAAAAACGCCTTTCGCTTCATCATAGATCCCTCTCAAATAGTCAATCATCGTTATTATAATATATTTATAATATAAATTCAAGTAGATCGTAAAAAAATGAGACCCCGGATCGGGATCTCATTCTTATATTTTAAAGCACGATCTCATCACCGTCATTGGCGGCAAAGACCGGGTAGGAAAACTGATCTTTCATTTCCTTGATCGCCACAAAATCCTCGCCCGCTTGTCTTACGCTCACGTGGTTAAAGCACCATTTTTTAGTCTTACACCGCTCCATATAAGGACGGATCTCTTCGGGGCTGAAATGTGCCATCTCGCAGACCAGCAGATCGGTTTCTTCCTCCATGGCAATTTTGGGGAAATCCTCACGCTTCAAATGATTGGAAAGGTCGCCGCAGAACAGCACCCGCTTTCCCTCTGCCTCTAAAAGAATAGCACAGGAATCCTCGGTGTGATGCACCGGAACGTAGGTTGCCCGGACGGCCTCGTCCTCGTAAACGTAGCCGCCCCCTACCACCTTAATGGGCATACGTTCATGATCGTAGGTACTTTTACTGAAGGAAGCCTCGATCACCTCCACCATGGCGTTCTTCAGCCGCTCGTCGGTCAGATGGGTGACCCAGGAGGACTCGGTGTGATACCAGTTCGCCAGACAAAGCAAGGTGATCAGACCAAAAGTATGGTCGCTGTGCTTGTGAGTGGTAAAAATCGCCTTAATGGGACTGAAAGCGCTTTTGTCCATCACGGAATTCCAACGGCTGATCAGGATCTCCGATACCGGCGCTCCTCCGTCAATAAGGTAGACGCGCTCTCCGACCTCCACCATCATCGAGGTACAAACTCTGCCCGGCTGAGGTACGCCGTGACCGCTTCCCAAAAACGTGATTTTCATAGACCGTCATCCCTTCGCTTTTTTAAAATCATAACACGATAAAAAAATTAAAAAAAGTCTTTACTTTTGCAAACACTTGATGTATAATTAAACGGCTGTCAGTATGACCGAACTTGGTTACACGCCTTTCACCGGGCGGTATCTCGGTTCCGGCCATGGCAAATCTGAAAGAAAGGTGAAAGAAAAATGCTGAAGAAAGAGATCAAGAATTCCGTCATCTCCGCTAATAAGCTGCACGATACGGATACCGGTTCTCCCGAGGTCCAGATCGCCATCTTGACCGCTCGGATCAATGAGCTGACCGAGCATCTGAAGAAGAACCCCAACGATCATCATTCCCGTCGCGGCCTGTTGAAGATGGTTGGTAACAGAAGAAACCTTCTGAACTACCTGACCAAGACCGATATCAACCGCTACCGGGCGATCATCGAAAAGCTCAACATCAGAAAGTAACGAAAAAGCAGGCGGAAAGAGGAGGCTTATACTTCCTCCTTCTGCCTCTTTCCCATTTTGGGAGCGGCAAATTTAGCAGTTAATCAAGGGCTTTTACTTCAAAGAACCTTTGATTAAGTGCTAAAAAGCTCCTCTTAAAATGGGGGTACGAAATTTTAAAAGGAGTAAAAAAATGTACGAAAATCATAAGATCTACAAAACCGAGCTGGCCGGCCGTCCCCTAACCGTGGAGACCGGTAAGTTCGCAGAGCTGGCCAACGGCAGCGCCCTGGTGCGCTACGGTGATACCGTTGTGCTGGCTACCGCCACCGCTTCTGCAAAGCCCCGTGACGGTATCGATTTCTTCCCCCTGTCGGTGGACTTCGAGGAAAGAATGTATGCAGCCGGTAAGATCCCCGGCGGCTTTTTGAAGAGAGAGGGTCGTCCCTCCGAGAAGGCGATCCTGAGCAGCCGTGTGATCGACCGCTCCATCCGCCCCCTCTTCCCCAAGGATATGCGTAACGACGTGAACGTCAACCTGACCATCCTTGCCGTGGATCAGGATTGCATCCCCGAGATCGTGGGTATGATCGGTGCGTCCATCGCCCTTTCCATCTCCGACATTCCCTTCGCAGGCCCCATCAGCGGTGTTTCCGTTGGCCTGGTAGACGGCGAGATCGTTATGAACCCCACCGAAGAGCAGCGTGAGCGCTCCGACATGGCCGTTACCGTTGCATCCTCTGCCAAGAAGGTCACCATGATCGAAGCCGGCGCTAACGAGGTTCCCGAAGATAAGATGCTGGAAGCCATCATGGCCGGCCACGCCGTCAACGTAGAGCTGATCGAGTTCATCAACGGCATCGTTGCCGAGATCGGCAAAGAGAAGTTCGGCTTCGAATCCTACGAGGTTCCCCACGAGCTGTTCGATATGGTCAAGGACTATGCCGAGGAGATGATGAAGGAAGCCCTTCACACTGCCGACAAGGTGACCCGCGACGCCAATATCAACGAAGTTTACGCCAAGGTGGAAGAGCGCTTCGCCGAGGAGCTGGGCGAGCAGGCTTCTCTCCTGGGCGATTGCCTCTATAAGCTGCAGAAATATATCGTTCGTAACTGGATCTCCGAAGAGGGCAAGCGTGTTGACGACCGCGGTCTCAACGATATGCGTCCTCTGTGGGGCGAGGTGGATCTTCTGCCCAAGGTTCACGGCTGCGGTCTGTTTGCCCGCGGCAAGACCCAGGTCATGACCGTTTGTACTCTGGGTATGGTCAGCGAGTACCAGATCCTGGACGGTCTTGACAACGTGGAATCCAAGCGTTATATCCATCATTACAATATGCCCGGCTTCACCGTCGGTGAAGCAAAGCCCTCCCGCAGCCCCGGCCGTCGTGAGATCGGTCACGGTGCTTTGGCCGAGCGTGCTCTGGAGCCTGTGATCCCCTCCGTGGAGGAGTTCCCCTACACCATCCGTCTGGTCTCCGACGTTCTGACCTCTAACGGCTCCACCTCCCAGGGCGCCATCTGCGGCTCCACCCTGGCTCTGATGGATGCAG
>CAYLIT010000054.1:9310-10088 GCA_964383835.1 uncultured Eubacteriales bacterium | reverse complement strand
CGGGCCGGTCGGGCTTGAGACCCTGGCGGCCACCATCGGTGAAGAGTCGGTGACCCTGGAGGATGTTTACGAGCCTTATCTGTTGCAGATCGGCTTTTTGTCCAGAACTCCCCGGGGCAGAATGGTCACCCCTCACGCTTATCAGCATTTGGGGCTGAAGCCCATCAATCAGCAGGCAGAACAATTGCGTTTTGAGGAGTAAGTAAAAATGTGGATCGCAGATCAATGGAAAGATTATGAACTGCTGGATACCTCGTCCGGGGACCGCTTGGAGCGCTGGGGCGACTACGTTCTGGTACGCCCGGATCCCCAGGCCATCTGGCAGAGTGATAAAAAGAGAAGCGAATGGGGAAAGCCCGATGCGGTTTACTGCCGTTCCAAAAGCGGCGGCGGTCATTGGGATATCTATTCCTTGCCCGAAAGCTGGAAGATCAACTATAAGGATCTGACCTTCCAGATCAAGCCCATGAACTTCAAGCATACCGGCATTTTCCCGGAGCAGGCTACAAACTGGGATTTCATGCGCGGCCTGATTGAAAAGTCGGATCGCCCCATCAAGGTCTTGAACCTGTTTGCCTATACCGGAGGCGCCACTATGGCGTGTGCAAAAGCGGGCGCTTCGGTGGTCCATGTGGATGCCTCCAAGGGCATGGTACAGTGGGCGAAGGAAAATGCCGTTCTTTCTGGCGTGGCAGACCGCCCCATCCGCTATCTGGTGGATGATTGCATGAAGTTTGTGGAGCGGGAGATCCGCCGTGGTAACGTTTACGACGGCATC
>CAYLIT010000054.1:0-9300 GCA_964383835.1 uncultured Eubacteriales bacterium | reverse complement strand
TGAATTCTTATTCCACCGGCCTTTCGGCGTCGGTGATGGAATATCTTTTGAGGCTGACCTTGCCCCGGGGCATCGGCGGCCGATTTGAAAGCGGCGAGATCGGATTGCGTACCGCAAACGGAATGTTTTTCCCGTCCGGCTCTGCCGCAAGATGGTTCTCGGAGGATTAAATGGCAAAAATCATTGAAGTTTCCCAATTGAATTTTACCTATCCCGCTGAAGAGGGGAAGAGGAATACGCCGGCTCTCCACGATGTGACCTTGGATATCGAGGAAGGGGAGTTCGTGGCGATCCTGGGCCATAACGGTTGCGGTAAGAGCACCCTGGCGAAGCATTTCAACGGAATCCTCAAGGCGGATAGCGGGAATGTGACCGTGCTGGGCATGGATGCCTCGAACGATGACAATCTGATGGAGATCCGCAAAAACGTGGGGATGGTATTTCAAAATCCCGATAATCAGCTGATTGCCACCGTTGTGGATGAGGATGTGGCCTTTGCCTTGGAAAATCTCGGCGTTCCGTATCCCGAGATGGTCCGGCGGGTGGATGAAGCGCTGGAATTGGTGGGGATGACCCAATACCGCCACCATGCGCCCCACCGTTTGTCCGGCGGTCAAAAGCAACGGATCGCCATCGCCGGTGTGCTGGCCATGGCGCCTAAGTGCATCGTGCTGGATGAGCCTACCGCCATGCTGGATCCCCAGGGCCGCAAGGAGGTTATGAGGACCATTCTGCGGTTGAACCAGGAGCAAGGCATTACGGTGGTGTTGATCACTCATTATATGGATGAGGCTGTACAGGCCGACCGTGTGGTGGTGATGGGCGAGGGCGAGATGATCCTGGATGGCACTCCCCGTGAGGTCTTTCAGAACGTAGGGCTTCTTCACAGCCTTTCGCTGGATGTGCCTCAGACGGCTGAGTTGATGTTTGCCTTGCGTCAGGAGGATATCAAGGTCCCCATCGCGCTGTTGGGCGTGGAGGAGTGCCTTGGCGAATTGGAAAAACTGTTGGGAGGTGTGCAACATGATCAAAACTGAGCACCTGTCCCATTCCTATGGCATGGGCACCCCTTTTGAGGTGACCGCCATTGAGGATGTGAATATTCACGTCGAAAAGGGCGATTACGTGGGGGTCATCGGTCATACCGGGTCCGGTAAGAGTACCCTGATCTCCCATTTTAATGCGATCTTAAAGCCTACCGCCGGTCGTATTCTGATCGACGGACGGGATCTTTGGGATGCCGATAAAAAAACAAGGATCCAGACCCGCTTTGATGTGGGCTTGGTATTCCAATATCCGGAATATCAGCTGTTTGAAGAAACCGTCTATAAGGATATCGCATTCGGTCCCAAGAATATGGGACTTTCAGAGGACGAGATCCATAAACGTGTGGAAAAGGCCGTCGAGTTCGTGGGCCTTAATCACTCTGTGCTGGAAAAATCCCCCTTTGATCTTTCCGGCGGTCAAAAACGCCGGGTCGCCATTGCCGGTGTGATGGCGCTGGAACCCAAGGTGCTGATCCTGGACGAGCCCGCCGCAGGCTTGGATCCCCGTGGCAGAGACGAGATCTTAAGCCGCATCCGTGACTATCACAAGGAAACTAAAAGTACCGTTTTGCTGGTCTCTCATTCCATGGAGGATATCAGTAAAAACGCCAACTCTATCTTGGTGATGAATAAAGGTCGGTGCGCCATGCACGGCTCGGTGCCCGAAGTGTTTGAGAGGGCGGGCGAATTGGTAGAGATGGGGCTGGACGTACCGCATATCACTAAGGTCTTTATCTCCTTGCAGGAAAAGGGCTATCCCGTTTCCCGCAACGTCTACACCGTTGAGCAGGGCAAAGCGGAGTTGATGCGCCTGTTGCAGAAGGGTGGTGAGAGCGATGCTTAAAGATATTACCATCGGTCAATATTTCCCGGGCAATTCCTTTATCCATCGGCTGGATCCCCGTATGAAGCTGTTGCTGACGGTGCTCTATGTGGTAATGTTGTTTTTGGTGCCCGATTTTTGGGGCTTTTTGGTGACCGGCATTTTGCTGGGGCTGGTGGTGGCTTTTTCCGGCGTATCGCTGAAGGTAGTGCTCCGTGGCTTAAAGCCGTTGCTGTTCATTATTGTCTTTACCGCATTTTTTAACGTGCTTTACGGGGGAGGGGAACCGCTTTTCCCCAATATTGGCTGGCTTTCCTGGATCAAAACAGACGGCGTTCGTAACGCTCTCTTTATGATCATCCGGATCGTGTTGCTGATCTTAGGAACTTCCTATCTCACCTATACCACCAGTCCGGTGATGCTGACCGACGCCATTGAACGGTTGCTTCGCCCATTGAAGCTCTTTCGCTTCCCGGTCCACGAGCTGGCAATGATGATGACCATTGCCCTGCGCTTTATTCCTACTTTAATCGATGAGACTGATAAGATCATCAATGCGCAAAAAGCCCGTGGTGCGGATTTCGAGACCGGAAATATCGTACGCCGCGCCAAGGCGCTGATTCCCATTCTGATCCCGCTCCTGATCTCGGCCTTCCGAAGAGCAGAGGAATTGGCAGACGCCATGGAGTGCCGCTGCTACCACGGCGGTGAGGGGCGCACTCGCTATAAGGTCTATTCCTTCAGCTGGCGGGATTGGCTGGCGCTTTTGGTTGTCATGTCGGCGCTTGCCGCAATTGTTTTGATGATGATACTTTGATGAAAGGGTCATATGCCACAAAAACTGCTTTTGAAAATTCGATATAACGGTGCCGCTTTTGTGGGCTGGCAGGTGCAAAAGAACGGAAAATCTGTTCAGGAGCAGATGCAGGACGCCATCGAAGAGATCTTCGGCACCCGTGTCGGTGTGACCGGCTGTAGCCGTACCGACAGTGGCGTTCATGCAATGGAGTACTGCCTTTGCTTTGATCCGCCCCGTCCGATGGAGCTGATCCGCATCCCTTTTGCTCTCAATTCGGTGTTGCCGGAAAGCATCAGCGTGCTTTCTTGCCAAGAGGTGAGCGAGGATTTTCATCCCCGCTATCACGCCGTGGCCAAGGAGTATATCTATCGTTTTTACGATGGCTTTGCGCCTGACCCCTTTAAGAACGGCCTGGCGGTCCATGAACGAAAGGGTCTGGATGCCGAACGGATGAACCGTGCCGCCAAGCACTTTTTGGGGACTCACGATTTTAAGGCCTTTATGTCCACCGGCTCCAAGATCGAGGATACCGTGCGTACCATTTACTACAGCAGTGTGGAGCGGAACGGAAATGACGTTATCTTTCGGGTGGTAGGGGACGGCTTCCTTTATAACATGGTCCGTATCATGGCCGGAACGCTGTTGTTTATCTCCATGGGGCGGATCGATGAAAAAGCGTTACCTGCGATCATCAAGGCAGGGAACCGTGCCGGTTGCGGCAAAACGATGCCGGCCCACGGCCTGTATCTGAATAAAGTATATTATGACCGAGAGGAGGTGCCCCATGAGACGGGAACCGAAGAATGAGCTTCCTGAAGAGGAAGTGAACGATCTTCCCATGAAAAAACCAAAATCTACCATAAAATTTATCCGTTATTTACTGTTGCTGATCATGGTCATGGTGGCGCTGATCTTCCTGTTCGCCAATCGCGATCAGATCAACGGCGATAACTTCCGCCGGCTGATAGCCAAGATCAACATCGGCTTTTCTGCCACCGGCGCTGAGGATGGTGAGGTTCATTTCGATACTGCAAGCAGTGGTGATACAGTAGTCTATAAGGACGGCTTTGCCCACGCTACCGTTGAAAAACTGATCGTTACCGATAAAAACGGAACGGAATTTCAAAACACCCAGTTGGGCTTCCGCAAGCCGGTGCTTTCGGCGAACAACCGTTATATTTTCGTTTACGACAGTGGTGGCACCGGCCTAATGGTGGCCGATTCCTTCTCGGTACTGTTTGAGACCAATATGGAGGATCCTATCATCTCAGCCCATATGAACGGAAACGGCAGTATTGCGGTCGTGACCGAAGGCGAGGGGTACCTATCCAAGGTCTATGTCTATGATTCCTCCTTCAAGGAGATCTACCGTTACCGCAGTCTGAATCGCTATATCTTGGATGCGGCTGTTTCGGCCGATAATAAGGGGTTGGCTGTTTCGGCGATGAATATCGAGGGTGCCGACATCGTGCCCGAGATCCTGTATTTTAAATTGAGTAAGGAGACTGTGCAGTGGACGGTATCTTTTGAAGAAAATGCCTGCGTGGATATTTCTATGAAGGATAACGGTACCATCTGCGGTCTGTTCAGCTGGGGCATGGTCTCTTTGAATAATACGGGCAAGGAGCTGGGCCGCTACGAGCTGGATAACCAAGTTCTGCAATGCTACTCCCTGGAGGATGGCGACGATAATGTGTTCGTGGTTTCTGCCGCTGAAAACGGTGACGGTACGGTGGTCATCTGTGACGAAAAGGGAACGGTCAAAGAAAGCATCGCGTTAGACTATTACGCCACGGCGTTGGACTACTACAGCGGCAGGATCGCCGTTTTAGGCAATCAGAGAGCCGGTGTCTTCAACCGCAACGGCAAGCTTCTTTGGGAGGATCAACCTGAGCGTGCCACCGATATTGCTCTGATGGGAAGATCGGCCGTGGTAGTCGTAAGCGAAACCAAGTGTGTATATAATGGTATATAGGAGGAAAAGAATATGGTATTTGTATTAGATGTTTTAGTAGTTGCGATCATTGCACTGTCTGTATTTCTGGCTTATAAAAAAGGCTTGATCAAGACGCTCTTCTCGCTGGTGGGCGGTATCGCGGCTGTTGTGCTGGCTGTCAGCTTAAGCGCTCCCGTAGCCAATTGGCTTAATGAAGAATTTATCGGTCCCGCTGTCCGTAAAACGGTGCTGACTGCCGTAAACGGCTCTGCTTTAGGAAAAAGCTATGATGAGGCGCTCGATTCGGTGGATGTGGCCGGGAACCTGCAAAAAATGCCCGAAAGCCTGCGGGAATTTTTAGAAAACTTAAATGTGGATATCGATGGGATCGTAGCCTCTGCCGAAAAGAGCCAGGCGAATTCTGCGGCCGCCAAAGAGGCGTTGATCGACTCCATTGCGCTCCCGGTCAGCGAGGCAGTGAGTAAGAGTGTGGCCTTGATCGGCCTGGCGATCGTATTCTTTGTGCTGTTGTTTGTGGCCACCCGCTTGCTGGATACGGTGTTCCGCATTCTGCCCTTTGGTAAATCCGTCAATAAGGTGGGTGGCATGATCTTTGGTGCGATTCGTGCGCTTTTGATCGTCATGCTGTTTGGCGCTGTGGTCTACGGCTTGGCCTGCGGTAACATTCTGCTTTCGCTGGATGAACTGGAAAATACCCTTATTTTGAAGTTTATCAACCAATTTAACCCCATTTTAAACATATTAAAATAAAACAGGGTAGGATCGTATAAAATGAATGTACCGAATTTTCTCACGATTTTACGGTTGTTTATGGTTCCCGCGTTCGTGATCGCCATCTTTCAGGATGGACCCGGGCGTTTCTGGGCCGCCGGTCTGTTTGTGCTGGCGGGTCTGACCGACGTGCTGGACGGATATCTGGCCAGAAAATGGAACCAGATCACCGATTTCGGTAAGCTGGCCGATCCGGCTGCCGATAAAATGATGCAGCTATCGGCGTTGGTCTGTCTGTTTATTCTGGGGCGCTTGCCCGGCTGGATCCTTATCATCTATGCGGTGAAGGAGCTATTGCAGGTGGCTGGCAGTCTGCGCCTTCTGAATATCCGTAAATATGTTGTCTATTCTAAATGGAGCGGTAAGATCGCAACGGTCCTGCTGTTTATTGCCATCACCGTGATCATCGTCACCACCGAGCAACAGCTTCCGCTCTGCTATGCCACCTGGATGATGGTCGTCTGCCTGGCTGCCACGGCGGTCGCGTTTTTTGACTATGTGTCGATGTATATGAATATCCGGGCTGCGCGCCAGCCCAAATAGTGGGTGGTCCCACTCAAAGGAGTCCAAAATGCTTTGTGTTAAATGCAAAAAAAGAACAGCGGTGGTCTTTGTTTCCCGCATGGACGGCAATAATGCCCCGGTGAATGAGGGATATTGCCTGCCCTGCGCCAAGGAAATGGGGATCCCGCAGGTCAACGAGATGATCAAGGGCATGGGGATGAGCGATGAAGATATTGCTCAGTTCGCCGATGAATTCGATCAGATGAGCGAGCAGCTCGGCCTTTCCGACGAAGAGCTGGATTCGCAGACTGCGCCCTCACTCCCGCCCTTTTTCAGTAAGATCTTCGGCCAATTAGGCGGAAAGTCGGAAGAAAGCGGTGCCGAGGATAAGCCGAAGGAAAAAGAGAAGAAAAAAGAAAAAAAGCGCAAGATGCTGGAGCAGTACGGTGTCAATCTGACTGCCAAGGCCCGCGCCGGTCAATTGGACCCGGTGGTGGGGCGACAGACGGAATTGAACCGCCTGATCCGTATTCTGAACCGCAGAACCAAGAATAACCCCTGCTTGATCGGTGAACCGGGCGTTGGCAAGACGGCCATCGCCGAGGAGTTGGCTGCCAAGATCGCCCGTGAGGACGTTCCTGCCAAGCTGTTGGGAAAAGAGGTCTACCTTTTGGACCTGACCGCTTTGGTGGCCGGCACGCAATTCCGTGGGCAGTTTGAAAGCCGTATCAAGAGTCTGATCGCTGAAGTGGTAGCCTTGGGCAATATTATCTTGGTCATCGACGAGATCCACAACCTGGTTGGGACCGGCGATGCCGAAGGGACCATGAACGCCGCCAATATCTTAAAACCGGCTTTGTCTCGGGGGGAGATCCAGGTGATCGGTGCCACGACCCTGGCAGAATACCGTAAATATATCGAAAAGGATGCGGCTCTGGAACGCCGTTTCCAGCCTGTTTTGGTGGAGGAGCCCTCCCTGGAGGATACGGTCGAGATCTTAAAGGGGCTGCGCCCCCGCTATAGTGAGTATCACAACGTGGTGATCCCGGATCATCTTTTGGTGCAGGCAGCGCAGATGTCCGAACGTTATATCACAGACCGTTTTCTGCCCGATAAGGCCATTGATCTTCTGGATGAAGCCTGTAGCGGCGCCTCGCTGGAAAATGTTTCGCAGAACGAACGGATCCGCAAGACCCGCCGCTTGACCGAGATCGAAGCGGATATCAATATCCTGTCCGAAGAAGAGCAGGGGGATGAGACCTACCAGAAGCTGGCAGAGCTGAACAGTGAAAAATGCCGCCTGGAGGCCGATCTGCAGGCGATGGGTGCTCCCAAGGAGGCTGTGCTGACTTTTGATCATCTTGCCTACGTGTTGGAACTTTGGACGGGAATCCCTGCTTCCAAGATCAAACAGCAGGAATTTGAAAAACTCAATCATCTGGATAAAGAACTCAAAAGCCGCATTGTGGGCCAGGATGAAGCCATCGATAGCGTGGTCCGCGCTATCAAGCGCCGCCGTGTCGGAGTATCTGCTTCCCACAGTCCGGCGTCCTTTATCTTCACCGGTCCCACCGGTGTAGGAAAGACTGAGCTGGTCCGTCAGCTTTCTGTCTCGCTTTTTGACAGCGTTGAGGCGTTGATCCGGGTGGATATGAGTGAATATATGGAAAAGCACTCCGTTTCCAAGCTGATCGGCGCGCCTCCCGGCTATGTTGGCTACGATGACGCCGGCCAGTTGACTGAAAAGGTGCGCCGCAAGCCCTATAGTGTTATTCTTTTTGACGAGATCGAAAAGGCCCACCCTGAGGTGCTGAATATTATGCTTCAGATGCTGGACGACGGCAAGCTGACCGACGCTCAGGGTAGGGTGGTCAATTTTGAAAATACCATTATCGTGATGACCACCAACGCCACCGCCGATACCTCCAACGCCACCGGCTTCAATCGCAGTGAATCGGAGCTGGAAAAGGATCGCGCCACCCGTGCGCTTTTGAAATTTCTGCGCCCCGAATTTATCAACCGTGTGGATGAGATCATCACCTTCCATCCGCTGGAACGTGATACCATCCGTACCATCGCCGGTATTATGATCCACGATCTCAGAAAGAGCCTGAAGATGCGCTCCATCGCGCTGGAGGTGGAACTGCCGGTGCTGGATCACCTGGCAGATCACGGCTACGACCGTAAGTTTGGCGCGCGCTCCCTGAAACGTGCCATCCAGCGGGAAGTGGAGGATCGGATCGCCCAGAAGATGATCGATCATTATGATCAGGAGATCACCATGATCCGTTGTTATATGGCTGACGGAAAAATTTGTGTGGATTTGCAGTAAAAAACGCTTGACAATTTCCCCGGAGTTTTGTATAATGTCCATTGTACCTATAAAGTAGGACACTGTCGTCAAAGCGGAGGGAGGGAAGACCAAATGGCAGAAATCCGCATCAAGGAAAACGAATCCTTGGATAGTGCTTTGAGAAGATTCAAAAGACAATGCGCTAAGTCCGGCGTTCTCTCCGAGATCAGAAAGAGAGAGCATTACGAGAAGCCCAGCGTAAAGAGAAAGAAGAAGTCCGAAGCCGCCAGAAAGAGAAAGTATTGATCTCTGACCGGTAGATCGGTTGTTTGATACTCTCAAAACCAAAGCCCGCATTCTGAAGGAATGCGGGCTATTCATTTTTGTGGAGCGAAGTGTACTATGATCGTTCATCCTTTTCCGCCGTTATATGATAAGAATTCTGAAGTTTTGATTTTAGGTAGTTTTCCTTCGGTGAAATCCAGGGAGCAGTTGTTCTTTTACGGCCATCCCCAAAACCGTTTTTGGCGGGTTTTGGCGGCGGTCTTTGAGCAGGTGGTTCCTGCTTCGATTGAAGAGAAAAAAGCCTTTTTGGCGCAAAATCACGTGGCTCTATGGGATGTGATCGCCGCCTGTGAGATCGTTGGAAGCTCTGATAGCTCCATCAAGAATGCGATCGCCAACGATATCGGCCCGATCCTTGAAAACAGCAGGGTAGAGCGAATCTTCGTCAACGGTGGCACGGCTAAAAAATTATATGACCGTTATCTGTATCCGCAGGCGGGGATCGAGGCAATATTATTGCCCCCCACCTCACCGGCCAATGCCGCATGGAGCGTGGAACGCTTAACGGAAGAATGGAAAAAAATTAAGTGAGGATTTATTGATGTAATTTTAGTTACCATCGAAAATTTCGATGCTTACCTTCGAAAAGATTTGTGTTGCTAATCCTCGGCAATCCCTTGACATTCTTATGTTGAAGGGGTAAAATATGATTCAAATTAAATATTGTTAAAGGCTATGACGAAGAATGGTCATCGAGAGAAACAGCGCAGAGAGCTGATGGTTGGTGCGAATCAGTGTGTTTATTATCCTTGTCCTCTCACT
>CAYLIT010000053.1:0-10098 GCA_964383835.1 uncultured Eubacteriales bacterium | reverse complement strand
CAACGCATAAATACAGGAGCCGTGAAAAATTCACGGCTCCTTATTCTTATTTTTGCAAATGACGCAAAACCCGTCCGCAGCGGGCGACGGTGTGCTCGCCCTTGGCGATAACGGGAGTACCGTTGACAATGACATAATCCATGCCGGTACAATACTGATTGGGTTCGGCAAAGGTGGCGTGGATCTGCAGTTCGTCCAAAGCAAAGACGTTGATATCTGCAAAGAAGCCGGGCAGCAGAATACCCCGCCGATCCAGACGAAAATGACTTGCCACACGGGAGGTCGCCTTGCAGACTGCTTCCTCCAGCGAGATGACTTTCAGTTCCCGCACGTAGCGGATGAAAAAGTAAAACATGGACATAAAGTCCTGAATATTATTGCGGGTGAGAATGGGTCCGTCGCTGCCGTCGGTACAGACACGAGTGTCGGTCTGCCACAAATAGATGGGATCCTTGATGACGCTGTCGATCATCGTCTGTTCGCTGAACATGACCCCCTGCATGGGAATTGATCTCGCCTCGACCATATTGGAAGCCGATGCGATGACGTCCAGGAAGCAATCAACAGGCTCCTTGCCCCATTTTTTCACCAGCTCCTTAAACGGGGTCTTGGAAACCTCCGGCCAATGGGAGGGGAACATATACAGCAGACGATCCCATTGTCCGTCCGCCAAAAAGTACCAATAACGGTGGAGATCCGCCTTCACCCGTTCCCGACCCTCGGGATCGTTTAAAATCTCCCTTGCCTTGTCCCAACCGTCAGCGTACAACCAAGGGGGCAACACCGCCAAAGAATTTCCGGTGGCAAAGGTGGTTGGGAGCATATCACAGTAAACGTTCAGATGCTCCTTTTCACGGGCGTTTTTCAGCATATTCATGCCCTTTTGCAGATAGTCGTCGGGCACGCCGTTGTTGTATTTCACATTCAGATGGGAAACCATCCCCCGCATCCCGGTCTTACGGATGACATTCAAAAACTCCTCGATGGCATCCAGAATATGATAGCTCTCATCCCGCATATGGGAACAATAGATCCCGTCATACTCGGCGGCGATCTTCGCCAGCCGCTCCACCTCCTCGGGTCGGCTCAAGGTGCCGGGATCAAATTCCAGTCCCGTGGAAAGACCGATAAAACCCGCCTCCATGGCCTCCCGCAGAAAGCTCTCCATAATGGCGAACTGCTCGGGGGTATAGTCGGTGGTATGAAGCCCTGCCAGCACCCGCAGATCGTTATGCCCGCAAAGCCATGCCACATTCATGGAGGTACCCATGATCTCGGCTTTATCCAAAACCGCCGCCATGGACCCCTTAGGGGCTTCAGGACTGTTGTAATCGTAAACACATTGAACAGAGGCTCCCGCAGCATCAAAGCGATGTTTTTCTGTATTACGCATGGAGGCACCGCAATTACCGATGATCTCGGTGGTCACACCCTGCCGCACCGCCGTCTGACAAAGGGGATTGGCAAAAATATTCTGATCGGAATGGGAATGGGTATCGATAAAGCCGGGGGTAACTACCTTCCCCGTGGCATCGATCTCCAGAGGTGCATAAACACCCTTGAGATCGCCGATATAATCAATTTTATCACCGCATATCGCTACGTCAGCAAAATAGCCCGGCTGACCGGTTCCATCGATGACCGTGCCGCCACGAATAATAATATCCGGTTTTCCTTGATAAAAAGCCATAATAGCGCCTCCTGTTTTTGATAAAAAAATTATAACACGCTCACAGCGTACTTTCAAGTATAAAAGCCTCCTGCTGGGAGGCTTTTTATTATTCCAAAATAATCTCAATGGCGGCGACGGCAGCGGGAGGCAGAGTAACAATGTCCCCCTCAATCGTCTGCGTTTTTACCGCAAATACCTCTTGATTTTGGGGCGTGATCTCGGTAGCGGGGTTTTCGGCAATATAATACATTTCTGCACGCTCGATCTTTTTTCCGCCAAGCTCCAATTTTATCTCTTGAGCATAGTGCATATCGGTGTTTGCCACGTGGATATACACCTTGTTCTCGGTGGCAGAACAAACAGCATCCAACGCACCGTTGTGGGAACAATCCAGATGGTATTCGCCCTGATGGTGACGGAACAGGCTCATCACCGAGCCCACCGGCTGCAGATAGCATTTTTGCTTGGTATCATGCTCACGGATCACCCCGGAGATGAGGATGGCATTGACCTGCCATACGTTGCCGAAGAAATCAGCCATGGTAGCGATATCCACAACGTCGCTGTGCCGCATAATGGTATTCAGGCAACGGGCGTAAGCAACACCTGCTCCCCAGGAGGAAAGTACCTCGCAACGATTCCGACCCTTCAGGCCGAAATGTCCCTCGGTAATGGCAAGGTGCTTGTTGCCGATCCCGGCACGCATCCTGTTGATATGCTCATCCAAAGACTTATAAGCATTAAGCAAATGATGCCAGGTATTCTCTGCATCATCCCGATAATGGAGGCTGTTCAAGGGGGAATCGGGCAGGCCTGAGTCAAAATGATGATGGAATGCCAGCATTTCTATATTATCCAACCGACTCATGGTAGGAGCCCACTCCTCTTTGGAAAAGGAATCCGTATCCCCCCACCCGATGAGGTGGATGGAGGAATCCTTTGCCTTCATCGCCTCGGCAAAGCGGGCAGTGACTTCGTAACATTCCTTTACCGTAAAGCCCTGCCGCTTCCAGACACCGTAGGAGGTTTCATTCCCGATCTGCCAATATTTCACGTTATAGGGGTCCTTGACACCGTGGGCAAGCCGCTCTGCGTTTTCGGGATCGTTGCAGTAAGCCACCCAATCGGCAGCTTCCTCGGCGGTGCCCATCCGATTGGTATCGTTTTTGGGCTGCTGCCAGAATTTCAAGCCCTCCGACTCCATATTGACCACCAGCAACGGTGCGGCTTTTGCCTGGCGACAAAAATCCATTACCTCGTGGGTACCCACCTGATTGTGGTAGATGCCGCCCCAGCAATGGTTGAACATGGGGACACGCTGATTGCGAGGGCCTACCGCCTCTCGCCAATGATAATAGGATGCAAAACAGCCTCCCCAACGCACCATGGTGGGGGCAAGTTCGTTGACCCGCTCCATCAGCATGGGTTGCCATCTGTTTTCGTAAAAATCCCAGCCGGCATCCACAGAGCTGTCCGCCACCCCCAAGGGCTCCATAAACTGCATATAGAGATACGGGGAGATCTTGTGCTTTTTTTCAAGATCGATTTTTAAAATAATCATAGCAACCACCCTTTTATGTTTCTGATTTCATTTTACCACAAAAAACACAAAAGCAACACAAAGACTTTGCTTATAAAAAATGACGGTTGCAACGCAACCGTCATTTTTTTAATATTTCAGCAACGACTCATCCTCAAACTGATGCAGTTTTTTCTGCAACGCATGATTGATGGTCACCATCTTGATCCGCAGATAGATGATGGTAAAGATTCCGGTGATCAGCATCAGCACCGCCGTTACCGGAATGTTAGAAAGCGCAAAGCCGCCCACCAGGTAAATGGTCAGCACCAAGGCCACACCGATCAACAAGATCGGCAGACAGGTCTTAAACTTCTTTTGACGGTACTCCTTGATGATAGCGTTACGCTCCCGGGTATACTGTTCAAATTGCTCTGCTTTCATATTTCTCTACCTCTCTTACTCTGTTCTCAATGCAATAACCGGATCCTTACGAGCCGCTACACCGGAGGGGATCAGGCCTGCCACAAAGGTCAGGATCATGCTGATCGCCACCAGGATCACACCGCCCTGCCAGGGCAATACCGCATTGAGGGTGGGAATTCCGGTAACGGCATGAAGAATCACGTTAATCAGCATATTCAAAAGTAAGGTAATACCGATACCGAAGGCGCCGGCGGCAAAGCCCACGATCAGCGTTTCGGCGTTAAACACACGGGAGATATCCCGCTTGGAGGCACCGATGGCGCGCAGGATACCGATCTCCTTGGTACGCTCCAGCACCGATATATAGGTGATGATACCGATCATGATGGAAGACACCACCAGTGAGATGGCCACAAAAGCGATCAACACGTAGGAAATGGCATTGATTACGGTGGTAACAGAGGACATCAGCAATGCCACGTAATCGGTATAGCTGATCTGCTGTTCCTCATCCTTGCCATCGTTGTACTTTTCGATGGCGTCGGCGATCTTATCCTTATCCGCAAAGGTGGCGGCAAAAAGATTGATGGTGGCGGGACTGTCAAGGTCCACGTAGCCCAGCATTTTGAGGTTTTCCGCTAAAGTCGCCTCAGAAACGGTGGGCGGCATATAGAGATCATAATACTCTGCCAACTGCTTTTCACTGTAGCCGGGGACCGCCTGCTCCAACGCGCCCGCCAAAGCCGCATTCGGCATGGCCGCCAACTGTTTACCGGTGGCTTCGGCATATTGAGCAGTGATCTGCTTTTCCAGCTCCTCCCGCACGTAGGCGAAGAGGGTTTCGTCATCCATAGAATCAATATATTCCTGAATGGTCCGGGCACTCATATTGGTGGAGCTGCCCGCAGCCTCCATTACCTGTTTTTCGATCTCTTCACGGGTCATCCCGTTCAGCATCCCGTTAATGGTCTGCTCCAGATATTCTTGGGTGGGGGTGGTCATAATCTTGGTATAAAGTTCAGCCTTGCCCGCAGTATCCAAGCCCTTGATATGCTCCTTGATAGCGGTGGCCTTTTCGGCGGAAGTGGGCTCCTTTTCCTCGCCGGTGGCAAAGGGCAGGCCGGTGAAGATATCGGTCTTTTCGTCGGCCAACTGCGCCTTGACGACTTCCTTATTATTCGCCTGTTCCGCCGCATAGCGGGTCAGCGCCGAGGTATAACCGATGGAACCGGTCATCATGGCAGAGGTAGCATCCGCATTGGGACGCAGAATACCCGAAATCTTCAGTTCGATACCGTTATCGTAAAGGAATCTGAGTCCGGTATCGTTATCGGAAATATCGGTAGCGATGCCGGTATCCTTGTCATATTGGTAACGATCGGCATCCAAAATCAAACGGAAGGTGAGACCGCACATTTCTTCATAGGTCCAGCT
This sequence comes from uncultured Eubacteriales bacterium, assembly GCA_964383835.1. GTDB lineage: Bacteria > Bacillota > Clostridia > Oscillospirales > QAKW01 > QAKW01. Next base: position 5,047 of record CAYLIT010000053.1, on the reverse strand, counting down.
TTTGACCTCGGTCTTGATCTCTTCGGCATTGAGGTAGGATTCCATGATCTTGGTCATGTTCTCTTCCGTCTCCAGACCCAAAGCGTAAAGCACGATATCGCTCAGCTCGTTGTTCTGGTTCAGGATCAACACCATCTCATTATGGGCGGTGGGCCAATTGCCGTAAACCAGATCATATTGATCCTTTAAAAGGGGGTTGATCAGCTCGCCGCCCTCGCCCTCCAGCATCTCCTCCCAAACGGAAAAGCCCTGCTGGTAGGTCTGCATCATGGTGCTGTCGGTGACGGTAGAGCTCATTCCGCCGCCCATCATGTTCTGCATCAGCTCCATGACGTCGGACTTGACGATCGTGCCTTCCCCATCCTTGGTATAAATATTGAAGTCCAGGTCGTAGCCGTACTGCACTGCGCTCAGGTGGGGGGTCACCCCGTTGCCTTCACTCTCCAGATACTCCTTGAAGCTCTTGAGGTCGTTGGTTTCGGTGTCGGCGGTGTTAAGAGCGTTCATCATCTCGTACATTCCCGAGCTGGAATAAACCTTATCGGTATCGTGGGTCAGCTCCCCGGGATCAGCGCCCATAATATTGGTCAGCACCGAGGAAAGATCCACCGTTTCCTTTTCGATGGTGATGGGGTAGGATGCCAAGGTATCCTCCTGCACCCCGTCGATATATCCCTGCACACCCTGGGAGACCGAAAGGATCAAGGCAATGCCGATAATACCGATGGAACCGGCAAAGCTGGTCATAAAGGTACGGCCCTTTTTGGTCAACAGATTGTTAAAAGAGAGGGAAAGGGCGGTAAAAAAGCTCATAGACGGCTTTTTGTGCACCTTTTTCTCTTTGGCCGTGCTCTTTTCTTCCGATTCATAAGGGTCGGTATCACTAACCACCTGACCGTCCAGCAGACGGATGGTACGGGAAGCATATTCCTCCGCCAGCTCGGGGTTGTGGGTCACCATAATGATCAGCTTATTTTTAGAGATCTCTTTTAAGATCTCCATGATCTGCACACTGGTCTCACTGTCCAAGGCGCCGGTGGGCTCATCGGCCAGGATGATCTCGGGATCGTTCACCAGGGCACGGGCAATGGCCACACGCTGCATCTGACCGCCGCTCATCTGGTTGGGCTTTTTGGAAAGCTGATCTCCAAGCCCCACCTTTTCCAATGCTTCCTTGGCACGGCGGCGACGCTCCGCCCGGGATACACCCGAAAGGGTCAGCGCCAGCTCCACGTTGGCCAGCACCGATTGGTGCGGGATGAGATTATAGCTTTGGAATACAAAGCCCACCGAGTGATTGCGGTAGGTATCCCAATCGCCGTCCTTATACTCCTTGGTAGAGCGACCGCTGATGATGAGATCGCCGGAGGTATAGCTGTCCAGGCCGCCGATCAGGTTCAAAAGGGTAGTCTTACCACAGCCGGAGGGACCCAGGATGGCCACAAATTCACTCTTGCGGAATTCCATGGTCACACCCCGCAGGGCTTCCACCTTGGTATCGCCTACGGGATAGGTTTTTACGATATTTTCTAAACGCAGCACTTTAAATAAAGCGCCTCCTTCCAACTGTTTGTGATGCAATTATACCCTGCTTTTTTGGCAAATACAAGAAAAATCCGTCACTATTTAACGAATGTTCATAAAAATAATAATATTTAAGGCGTCTTCCCAAAGGAAGACGCCTTAAATTTGACTCTATTACTGATTCTCACTTGACGGCTTACCGTCTGTAAAAGCATAGGTCTTGTTAAGTTCAAGACCGAAAGCCTCGGCAACAGCCGCATCGGTAATGCGGTAGCTTCCGTCAGCAGGCTTATGATTGACCACGTAGACTGTTTCACCATTGATGGTATAAACGCCATTCGCGGCAGGCTTACCCTTACTCATAATGAGCTGCAGATAGCTGGCGTTCCAATCATACAGCAAGCCGGTCTCCTCGGTATCTGCCAGCTTACCGTCTGCAAAGAGGTAATAAGCCCCTGCGGTGATGCCCAGCTTTTCGGCTGCGGTCGCAGTGTTGATATAGCACAGCTTGTTAGCAGGCTTATGATCGACCACGTAGACTGTTTCACCATTGATGGTATAAACGCCATTCGCGGCAGGCTTACCCTTACTCATAATGAGCTGCAGATAGCTGGCGTTCCAATCATACAGCAAGCCGGTCTCCTCGGTATCTGCCAGCTTACCGTCTGCAAAGAGGTAATAAGCCCCTGCGGTGATGCCCAGCTTTTCGGCTGCGGTCGCAGTGTTGATATAGCACAGCTTGTTAGCAGGCTTATGATCGACCACGTAGACTGTTTCACCCTTGATGGTATAAACTCCATTCGCGGCAGGCTTACCCTTACTCATAATGAGCTGCTTATAATTGGCGTTCCAATCATACAGCAAGCCGGTCTCCTCGGTATCTGCAAGCTTACCGTCTGCAAAGAGGTAATAAGCCCCTGCAGTGATGCCCAGCTTTTCGGCTGCGGCCGCATCACTGATATAGTACAGCTTATTGGCAGGCTTATGGCTGACCACGTAGACCGTTTTACCCTCAATGGTATAAACGCCGTTCTCTGCGGGGCGACCCTTGCTCATAATGAGCTGCAGATAGCTGGCATTCCAATCGTACAGCAGTCCGGTCTCCTCAGTATCTGCCAGCTTACCGTCTGCATAAAGGTAATACTTTCCGCCGATCAGATTCATTCCGTTATGAGCAGGCATCCCCATGCCGCAGTTGCCGCAGGCAACCTCTTCGTTCTCAACGAAGACGCGGTTATGTCCCAAGGCAGGGATCTCTTCCTGTGCAACGAGAACTTCTTCGCAATCGCTGCAATATCTTCCCTCGGTCAGACCGGTTTCGGTACAGGTAGCATCCTTGCCTACGACAATTTCCTCTCCATGGGAAACGTCAATCACGGTATCAGCCGTGAATACCCGAGCCAACAGTTCCTCTACGGTACCGTTCTTGGTGCAGGTCACCAATGCCTTTAATTCTTCGGCAGTAGCATTCAGCTTGCCGTCGTTTCCTGTATAGAATACCGTATCGCCGATCGTCACCTTGCGGATCTGGCTGGCTTCGGTCCCCTTGGTGATTCCGCCTTGCTCATTCAAGGTCCAATAAGTGCCTAACTTTTGATTCAAGGACCATGCCGCTTCGGCCTTATCATCGGTTATGATGGCGGTCTGCAAATTCAATTTCCGCCCCATAACCACGTCATCGGTAGATGTAATGTAATAAGTATTTGAAACCTTCTGGGTAACACTATCAAATGCAAAACCGACACTACCCATTTTTGTATAGTTCTTGCAACTATCCGTTCTGTAGTCTGCGTCCACATCGGACCAACAATTGCTCACGGTCGTACCTACCATATCCCAAGCCAGCAAAGCACCGCCGGCATCAAGATATGAGGCACTTCCGACAACTTCGTCAACAACAATTTTACCGGTTACCCAGCAGTTCTCAATGGAAGGCAATACCGTTGTATCATTGTATTTAGCACAGGCTTTACCTACCAAAATACCGTAACGAGAATGATAACTGTCCGTTTGTGTCTCGTAAGCATCATAGGTCACCAAAGCGTTTTCCATTCCCAAGTTTTTGATGGTAGTTCCGCCGATCTTGGTAAAGAGAGCGCAGCTATAATCGGCATCGGAGGAAGAAAACAGACGGCATTTCCAATTCTTAATTACGTGACCCTGACCGTCTACGACAATGTCGGAAATCGTCATTTTGGTTGCACTGCTGCTGTTTGAATTAGTCGGGCTTGCACCGATGGGCAGGAAGGAATCCCATACACAAACTCCATCATCATTTTCAAAAATGCCCAAATCGGTCATGTCGATATCGGCGGAAAATTTAATGCCGGTAATTCCCATACGGGTAACGGGGTTCACACCGTAGAAGGTGTCATTATGTGCAAAGATCATGGCAAGAGCCAACAGATCTGCAGCATTTTTGATTTCGATCTCGCCAACGTTATGTTTGCCGTCAGAGTAGTTATTGATGTTCTCGCAATACTCTTTGAACAAATCGGATTTTTCCGCCAAAGTGTTTTTGCCCACGTTATCGGTGGTGTGCGCCACACGGCGAATGACAACCTCTCCATCCTTATAATAAGTAAGAACGGGATAATCTACACCATCTACCACCGAATACTTCACCGTATAGCCGTCGGGAATACCACTTTGATCCACATCGGTGTTCAGTCGGTCAATGGTGGCCGCAGCAAAGCCTTCTCTCGCATATTCCTTGGCGTTATCGTCACAGGCGACCGTTCCGGCACTCGCCTGATTTGCCTCATAAGCAGAAATATAGCCTTGGTTTTGTTTTACATACGCATTGTTCGCAGTTTCCGTATATGCAGTAGAACCCAAACCGGTACGACCGAATGCGCCATATTTGATCTGGTTCATTGCATTAGTTTTGTTATATCCGTTATATAAAACGGAATCAGCGAGGGTATAGCTGTTCTTTACAGCGGTGGTATCCGCCAAACCATATAATACACCGCCGTGACAGGTGGTATAAACCGAACCGATATGATAACTGTTATACAGTTTTTTGCCGATGGTTCCTGCCAATCCACCGCCGCCACATTCACCCCATACGGTAGCGGCAGACCAACAGTTATAAACAGATGCAGATTTTGTGGCATATCCGATCAACGATCCGGTTGATTCTCTTCCGGAATCACCACCGAATACAAAACCGCTGGCAATACCCACGTTTTGGATGGTACCCGTGTTGATTTGCGCAAACAAACCAGTGGGCGCATTATACGGATTCAGGATCAGCAGATTCTCTACGACAAAACCATTTCCGTCAAAGTTACCCTGAAAAGAATTGGCATAACATCCGATACCGGGGAAATTCTTCCATTCCATATCGATATCGTTGCCCATAATAAAGGTATAGCCAGCCAAAGCATTTCCTTCCAAAACCAGATCGCTGATCTTCACCATACCGTCCCGATCGGTGACTTTATAGGTCGTAACGTCAGATACTAAGCCATTTATGATATGGGGATAAAGAGTATTATTCGATACATTGATCAGGCCT